>NZ_LPVS01000002.1:0-4516 GCF_014843905.1 Mesorhizobium silamurunense
GCAACACCCTGGCGGCGGGCGGGCGGCGGCATGAAGGCGCACCATAGGGAAAGGGATTGCGTTGTGAGACCATGGGCAAGCGCATGGCAGGCAATGGCACGGCATGGGCTAGCGCATGAGGCGGGCGGGCGGGCATCGATCAACGCGCGGCTTGTGCGTGCCATGTGTGGAACGGTCCGCCCGCCGGGCGGCGGGCGCGCCTGCCCGGGCGCTGGCGCGCTATGGTGCGCGTGACATGTGCAAGGTGCATGCGGTGCGCGGCGGCAAGCGGCGCGGCGACGGCGCGCCCGCCAGCTGGCGCGCGTGCCTGGAGCGGATGCGATCAAGTATGAGCCGGCGACACACGCCACGGCGGCGGGCGGCATAGTCGACGCGCACGGCGCGCGCCTGCCACGCAATGGCAGGCATGCGGCGACAACGGTCGACCGTGCGCGCGTCGGTCTGGCGACGGCGGCGCGGTGCGCCCGGGCAGGCGCGGCAAGCGGTCTCGGGCGGCGCTGCAGCCGTTCAATATGAGTGAACGCAAACCGTTCCATTGTGTACGTGAACAAATAGTGAAAACGGCGCGGACGAGTTTCAAATCAGAATATAGCGGCGGCGCGCCGTGCGCTTGTACGGGCTTCTATGTGGCGAATAGAGGCATTCGGAATTTCGACCATGAAAGCAGACGAAAAGCGGCAAATCATTCCTGAAATATGAGCTTCGAGCGGTGCGCGCCTCTTGTTTTCCAGGCGTGGAAAGCCTATATTTTTCTTGCGGGCGCGGTGCGTCCGCGCGGGCTCTTGCCCTAACCCTAGAGGAGTCGGAAATGTCTTACGTTCCCACATTTACGAATGATGCTGAGCTAGACGCTTTGATTGCGTCGATGCTTGCCGATATCGCGCCTGCCGACGTCGTGCGGCCGGCCGCCGCGCCCGTTGCCGCGCCCGTGCCCGTCGCACCCGTGCTTGCCGCACCAGCGCCCGCCGTGCCGCGCGCCCGCGTCTGGAATGTTTCCTGGCGGAAAGTCGGCGGCTTGACGTTTGTTCGCGTCGGGCGGCTTTCGATGTCGTTCTGTCTCACACGCAAGCCGGTTTGAGAGGAGGCGAAACCATGTCTGCAATCGGTTTCTGTATCCTGCTTATGGTGCCGCTCACTGTCTGGATGTTCCAAGCGGCAGGCTCTTTCTGGCGCGACCATTACCGCGAGCTGGCGCGCGTCCGCGCCGACATCCGCCGCGAAATGATCGCAAGGGCGCGCGACCATGAATAAGCGCGTCGCTTCCGTTCTGATTCTGGCGGCGGCGGTTGCCGTCGCTGGCCAGCTGGCGACGCGTGCGCCGGCATGCCGGCTTGTCGCGGTCGACGCGGCGGGCAATGTGTACGTTGCGGGCGCTGGCGATACGCCGGCGGACGCGGTGCAAGGCGCGGTCTATCCCGCCGACATGGTGCAAGTCGAAATGATTTGTCGGAAGTGATAGCTTGCGGGCGCGCCGTGGCGGGCGCGCTAGTTGGCAATCACGCCAGACCGGGCACATGCCCTAACCTTGAAAGGATGGAACCATGAGTAAGCATGAGAAACGCGAATTCGCCGAATCGCCGCGCGGGCGCATCCGCCGCGATGAACGGCGCGCGGTCCGCGCCGCCAAGCGCGCTTTCGTGAACATGTGATCTCGGGCAGGAAAGGGAAACGACCATGAACGCTTTGCCATCATTCCGCCCGGCGACTGAAACCGCCGCGCCGTCCGCCATTGGCCAGAAAGCAATGCTTGCCGGTCTCTCAATCACCATGTGGGCGGGCCGCAAGCTTGACAAGAAAGTAACGGCGGAAGTGAACCACGCGCACGGCGCGAAACCGGACGCGGCGCGCGTGACCAAATCGCTTGTCTCGAAAAACGCGCTTGCCGATATCTTGCGCATTTCGAACGCGGCGCGCGCCGTTCACTATGCCCGGACTCTGCCGTGGGCGGACTCGGGCGCGCGCATTCTGTCCAATGCCGGCTTTGCCGCATATGCCGACGAATTGCGGAAACTGGAGTACGAATTCAGCGACGCGGTTGACGCCTTCGTTTCCGGTTATGCCGACTATGTCGACGCGGCGCGCCTGGAGCTAAACGGCATGTTTCGCGAAGATGACTATCCGGCGGCATCTTCGATCCGCGCGCGCTTCCGTTTCGAGCGGTCGATTTGGCCGATGCCGTCGGCGGCGGATTTCCGCGTCGACATGATCGAAGGCGAAGCGGACCGAATCCGGGCGGATATTCAACGGCAATTCGATGCCGCCATGCGCACGGCAACACGCGACGTTTTCGAGCGCGTGCAAGAGACCGTCGGGCACATGGTCGAAAAGCTTCGCGCTTTCGTGCCGCATTCCGGGCAGAAAGGCGACAAGGCGGAAGGCGTGTTTAGGGACTCGCTTGTCGAAAACGTGCGCGATCTCGTTAAGCTGATGCCGTCGCTGAACGTGACCGGCGACGCCATGCTAGACGGCATCGCGAAGCGCATGGAAACGCTTTGCCGCTTCGATGCCGACGACTTGCGGCGCGACAAGCAAGCCCGCCAGGACACGGCGGACGCGGCGGCGGGCATTCTTGCCGATATCTCTGACTTTCTTTCGTGATCGCTTGTTTTGGAGCGGGCGGCGCGCCTGCCCGCTCCAGCGCTGGCAATCATGCCAACTCGGGCACAAGCCCTAACCCTAGAGGAAACGACAATGCAGCATGTCCTACCTAGCGCCGCCGGTTCATCCATTGCGGAAATCAGCGACGACTTGAACGCGCTTTTCGACTTGAACGCGCCCGCCTGGATTTGGGGCGCGCCCGGCATCGGCAAATCTGAATCGGTCTATCAAGTCGCCAGCGCCCGCGCCGCCGCCGCCGGGCATGACGCGCATGTGACCGATATTCGCCTTTCCACGTTTGATCCCGTGCCAGCGCCCGCGCCGCCGCCGCCGGGCATGACGCGCATGTGACCGATATTCGCCTTTCCACGTTTGATCCCGTCGACTTGCGCGGCTTGCCGGCGATTGTCGACGGTCTCACCAAATGGTTGCGCCCGGCGATTTGGCCAGCGCTGGACGCCACGGAAGAAACCATTTTGTTTTTCGACGAGATGGACCGTGCCGCGCCCGCCGTCGCCAATGCGGCGCTGCAAATCGTTCTGGAGCGGCGTATCGGCGAACATGTGTTGCCGGCATGCGTGCGCATTGTTGCCGCCGGCAATGGCGAAACCGATAGGACGGGCACACAAAAGATTTCCAGCGCACAAGCGAACCGGTTCACTCACCTTTATGCCGTCGCCGACGCGGAAGCCACGGCGGCGCATTTGGCCAGGAAAGGCACGCACCCCGCAATGCCTGCTTTCTTGCGCTTCCGTGGCCACGCCACGGCGGATGGCAAGCCCGGTTTAATCCATGGCGCGCCTATGCCCGGCGAAAAGGCGTTCCCGTCGCCGCGCGCATGGGAAAAGGTCGCTGGCTTCATTCACTTGCCAGCGCCGCAACGGTCGCGGCTTACCCGTGGCACGGTCGGAAGCGCCGCCGCCGTCGAATGGGAAGCTTTCTTGCGCACGTATGCCGGAATTGCCGGCTTAATGGCGGATATCATGGCGCGGCCGGAAAGCGCGGATGTTCCAGAGGAACCGTCGCTGCAGTATGCGGTTTCGTCCGCGATCGCGCGCAAGGCGGATTTCGCCAGCTGGCGCGCCGTTATCACCTATGCCGCCCGGATGCCGCGTGAATTCTGCATTGTCACGGTATTGGATGCCGTGCGCCGCGATCCGCGCCTGAAGGCGACGGCAGAATATGGCGCTTGGGCCGTTGCAAATCAGGATGTCGCGCTATGAACGCGGAAGCTGAAAAGCGCATTGTGCGCGCCCGTTCCATCTTGCTGCAAACCGCGCCGTTTTATGGCGCGCTTGCGCTCTATCTGAAGCTTCAGGAAGCGCCAGAGCTGACCGACACGGCGGCGACCGACGGCGCGCATTTTTTCTACAATGCGCCATGGATTCTAAGCCTATCGGAACCCGAGTTGCTTTTTGTCGTCGCGCACGAAGTTTCGCACCTTTCGCACGGTCACCATGCGCGACTCGGGCGGCGCGATTTGTCAGACTTCAACCGGGCGGCGGATTACGCCATGAATGCCGGCTTGATCGCGGCGAAGATTGGCAAGATGCCGCAAGGCATGCTTTTCGATCCGCAATATGACGGTATGGGCGCGGAAGAAATCTATTCCATACTGCAGCGCAAGGCGCGCAAGGCAAAAGAGCAACAATCGCAATCCGGGCAGGCGGGCGGCGCTGGCGCTGGCGCTGGCCAGAGCGGCAAGCCCGGCGACGGCAAGCCGGATCAATCCGGCAAGCCCGGGCAGGCGGATAACTCGGGCGCGCCCGGGCAGGCGGCGGACGGCGGCGGCAAGCCGGCGGATGCAGGCAAGCCAAACGGCGCGCCAGCTGGCCAGAGCGGCGCGCCAGCGCCAGGCAATGGCCAGAGCGGCGGCAATGGCCAGGAAGGCGCGCCAGCGCCCGCCACGGGCGCGCCA
>NZ_LPVS01000023.1:0-68805 GCF_014843905.1 Mesorhizobium silamurunense
ATGGGCCAGAACGAACTTCAAACCGGATTAGATCAAAGGGGCAAGGTCACCAGGACCCGACACTACCTACCTAAGGTGGCCCGCTTCGTCCTTAGGGATGCGTTCCAATTGTATTAGCAGAAGCGCATATTTCTATCAGCCGGTGCCCTCTTAGCGAAGTCCCCGTACTAGGTCCCGCCGGTCAGGCCCGGTGGCCCTTGCCCACGCCACCAAACCCAACAAGGGCTCCGGGCCGCTCCCGTGTCAGGGATGTCGACAGGCCGTAAGGCACCGCCTAGTGGCTCTGCGCGATAGAGCCCGTGCTCATAGGCGCAAAGAAGCACATCCACCTCATCCTGTATCTGCCGACGCGAGCTGTTGGGATCAAAGTCTCGCAGATGTGATACCGTTCATCCGGTGCAGCCTGGACGCGTCCTCTGGGGATAAACCACATTCCTGTAGGGGGATCATTCCGATAGTAGGGCTGAGGTTGCCTTACGAGATAGCCGTCTCTAGTAGGACTAACATTGCTGGAATCGATCGGTTGACAATCTTTGTTGCCGCAGCACTTAAGATGAAAAACCGGGTCAGTCTTGTTTGAGTACCAGTCGTGAGCGTCCGCATTGCTGGCTAAGACCAGCCAAGCCAACGCGATACGTCTTCGCGGCTGACACATGGAAATCGCCTCATGCCCCTGCACATCATATTAGAGATGTCTAAATATTGGAAGTCGTGTTGCGGGCCGCAAAGGGCCCAGTGCTGGAACTTGCCTCGTGACGGCGGCGCGGACTGGGCACCGGCGGCTGCTTCATGGCATGCAGCTGGCAAGAGGCCGCCGGCGCGAAGCCCATGCTGGTCGCCTGCCGCGGCGCCGGCGCACCCAGCCACCCGCAACATGTATTACGGCGTCGTTTTTCGCGCGTTGACCCGCGACCTGCCGCGGATCAAGGTCGCGCGATAGCACGCGGGCCACAGTCGAACGCCTCGGTCAAAATGAGGAACATCGAGCGATGACGACCATCTATGAGTTCGCTGTCGTGGAGGGGCAGGAATGGGTGCTCCCGGTCGATGACAGCTATTTCGAGGTTTTCTTCAGTCTGGATGGAACGCCCCTGGGCAGTTGGGAGCCGCCGGTCATGCAGCGCGTGTCGGACGGTGACCCCGTCTATTCCGACTTCCCCTGGCTCGGCGAGCACGTGCCGCTTCTGCGCAAGCCGGCCGTCGACGCGCTGGCGGCGTCGCTGGCTCCCTATGGCGAGCTGATCCCGCTGCGCGGCGAGAAGGTCTGGCTCTTCAACGTCACCAATGTGATCGATGCGCTGGACCGGGAGCGGTCCGAGATCGTCTATTTCGACGACGGCGACATTCTTGCGATCGAGCGCTACGCGTTCGACGCGGACAAAATCGGCACCGCCGAGGTGTTCAAGCTGCCGATGCGAGCGTCGCCGGTGTTCGTCAACGACATGTTCGTTGGTCGGGTTCGCACGGCGGTGCTGCGGACCGTCTCGTTCAAGCCTCGATGGACATCGGACGGAAGCCTCCGCGATTGAACGGCCGTCGGCATATACCGACGCGCCGCCGCTGCCGGAGAGCCGCAGCCTATGCCGCGCGCACGGCACTCGGCTTGGGCTTCAGCGCCGTGGCGAGCACGATGCCGGCGACGATGAAGGCGGCGCCGAGCAAATCGTAATCGTGCAGGCTCTCGCCGAGCAGCAGATAGGCGAGGATGGCGACGAACAGCGTCTGCAGGTAAAGCAGCATGCTCGCCCGGCTGGCGCCCAGCGTCTCCACGCTGCGGTTGTAGAGATAATACATCAGCGCGCCGCCCGGGCCCGCCAGATAGGCGAGCGCAAGCCAGCCATGCACATTCATGGCCGAGCGTTCGTCGTTGAACAGTTCCCACAAATGGAAAGGCAGCGCGACCAGCGCGCCGGCGCCGAGCAGGAGCACGACCAGCGGCAGGAGCTCGATGCCGAATTTGGAACGGCGCACCAGCACGGTGTAGAGCGCCCAGCAGAAGGCGCTGCCGACGATCCACAATTCGCCGAGGTTGAAGCGCAGTTGCACGAGCGCCGTCAGGTCGCCATGCGCGACGATGACCAGCATTCCGGCGAGAGCCGCCAGCGCGCCGAGCGCCTGCCAAAGCCCGAGTGGCTCGCCGAGCGCGAAACGGGCGAGCACCATCGTCATGACCGGCGACAGCGCCATGATGATGCCGGCCGTGGTCGCGTCGGTGTCGGCGAGGCCGCGGTAGATCATGCCCTGGCAAAGCGTCAGGCCGATCGCTCCCACGGCGGCGATCTCCAGGGGCCGGGATTTGAGAAGCGCTACCATCGCGCCGTGATGGCGATGCACGATCGGCAGCAGGATGGCGCAGGCCAGCGCAAGCCGCCAGAAGCAGAGCCCCCAGGGCGGCATTTCCGGCGCCACCCATTTGGCCGCGATATAGACGCCGGCCGACAGAAGCCAGCACAGCACGGCGGCCGGATAGCCGGAGAGTGAAGGTATCGAGGCGACGGCGGACTGTTCCGCCGGATGAGCTATCGGCACCGCCTGCATGTCATGCCCCCTCGCGCAAAACGCCAGCCCAAGGCCGTAGCCGCAATATATCTCAACCCATGGCCGTCACATATGCCTTTGGCTTGTAGGCGCGAAGGCGCTTGCCGCAGGGTTGGGACGTCCGGGTTGCTTGGGGGGTTGCTACCGCATGCGCCCGCCCCCAGAACCGTGCATGAAGGACTGGATCTCATCCAGATCGACGCTGCCGTCGCCATCCTCGTCGGCAGCATTGAAGATCCTGCCGACCAGATCCTGAACTTCGCTCTGCGACAGTGCGCCATCGCCATCGGCATCCATGATCGCGAACATGATCTGCATCCTGGCGCCGTGCATCATGCGCGGTCCCATCCGATCGGGCCTTCCAGCCATTCTGTCGCCAGCGTGCCGGCCCTCTTCGTCTTGGCGATGCCAACGTCCGCCGTGCCGGGGTCCTTGTTCAGCCGCACGATCCTCCTGCAGCTTTTCCTGGAGCGCCTCGTCGACCATCCGGCGGATCATATCGCGCGTCGGAACTGCGGGTTGAGCGTCAGTCTCCGATGTTGCGATCGGTCCAGGCTTTTGCGGCATCGGCGTGGGCTCCGGCGTAGGGCTTGTCTGGGCCAGGGCCGGGAAGTTCATGAATATCAAAGCAGCGGCAACGGCTGCCGTTCGGTGTGGAAACTTCATCGGTTTCTCCCTTGAGCTGTGCTTCAAACTGAGATGCACAGCTCAACATGCTCTCGGTCCTATGGTTCCGGCCCGAGTGCCGACGGCCTCGAAAAACGTTTCAAGTATTCGGCTCGGCAATAGGTGTTGGCGCAAAAGGAGGTCGCGGCGCTGCTACGCCCGTGACGCGGACACCCTGCGGAGTTCCATCGCTCAATTACTTGAGCGCAACGCTTCGCCCTGCCGACGGCGACAGGCTCTCCGTGCCGGGCGCGGAAACCGGCGCGCCGTGAAGAACCCAGTCGGCCGCGATCTGCCCGATCACAGGAGCCAACTGGATGCCGTAGCCTCCGGCGCCGGCGGCAGTCACCAAGGTCGGCTCGGAAGCATCGATCGGCCCCACGAAAGGCCGATGGTCGGCGGTCACAGGATAAAGACCCGCCCAACCCCGGCCGAGCCGCGCGTCGGGCAGATCGGGCAGCCGCTCGAGGAGGAGTTCCGCGAGTCTGACCTTCGATTGTTCCACCTTGTGGATCTCGGCAATCAGTTCGGTGCGCTTCTCGTGGCGGAAATTGAGGCCGCTTCCCTCGCCGTTCACGAGATCCATGACCATCGGCATTGTGTAGTCTAGCGGCTGGTCGAGATGCACGACGACCGCCTCATGGCGCTCGGGCCAAATATGCAGGCGCTGATCGAAAAGTTCGGCCACCTGAGGCGCCCAGGCTCCGCCGGCATTGACCACGACATCGCAATCGATCGAATCGCCGCCGGTCTCCAGCGTATAGCCGCCGGACCGCCGCTTTACCCCAAGCAGCTTGCGATACTGGCGGATTTCGCCACCCTGGGCGCGGACCATCCGCGCCAGGAAATTGCACATCTCGTGAGGATCGAGAAAGCCATTGTCAGGCCCGAACAGCCCGCCCTCCAGCCCATCCGGGCTGATGTGAGGAATGAGTTGCCTCAGTTCGTCCGCACGATAGAGGCGCGACCGCAGGCCGGCCTCCTCTTGGATTTCCGCCGACTTCGCAAACAGCTCCATCTGCTTTTGCGTCCGTGCCAACCGCAGGTAGCCGATATGATTGAAGCCAAGCCCCTGGCTCTCCCATTGGCGGAAGCGGCGCAGCGAATGAACACGAAGCATGATCTCGAATGGATCGGTGAATTGCGATCCGACCACGCCGACCGCCCTGCCGCTCGACCCGGAGGCGATTGACTGGGCTTCAAGCACCGTCACGCGCGCGCCCTGTTCGACCAGGGTAAGCGCCGAGCACAATCCCAACGTGCCGGCGCCGATCACCACGACATGAGGCGAGGCTGTCATTCTTAGTCCTCCTGGCTGGTTGTCTCAGGACTGCCCGGCGATATCGCCCAAGGTCTCGTCGATCGCCTGCAGAATGTTTCGGGCGTCCTCCTCAGTCATGGGCGTCGATAGCGCGAACAGGCCATAGCTGGCGGACAGGACGCCACGGCCGAGCAGGCCCTTGTGGAAGGCGTCGAGCTTCCTGCGCTCAGCCTGGCCGGGATAGACGGACCTGTAATCCGTGACGGGATGCGACGTGAAATGGACCTTGAAGAGCGAGCCCAGGCCGACGCACTGGCCGGCAAGACCATGCCTGCCGAGCGAGGTGGCGACCCCGTCGCGCAGCAGCGTCCCAAGGTGATCGAGATGGGCAAAGCTTTCCTTGGTCAGCACCCGCATCGCGGCAAGTCCGGCGCGCATCGTCACCGGATTGGCGGTGAATGTGCCGCCGTGCGGAAGAGCGGGCTTGCCCCGGGTCGGATCGAACACCGCCATGATGTCGGCGCGGCCGCCCACGGCGCCCACGGGGAAGCCCCCGCCGATGATCTTGCCCAGGGCGGTCAGGTCGGGCGTGATGTCCCACAGCCCCTGCGCGCCCGAATAGCCGAGGCGAAACGAGATCACCTCGTCGAAGATGACCAGGGCACCCGCTGCGTGGGCGATCCCGACCATGGCGCGCAGATAGTCCTGCCGCGCCGGGATCAGTCCGGCACGGTTCGGCATGGGATCGATCAGCACGCCGGCGATGGTGTCGCCGTGAGCGGCGAAGACCGCGCGCAACGCCTCAATGTCGTTGAAGGGCACGGCGATCACGTCGTCCAGCACCCCGCGCGGCGTGCCCCTGGCGTAGGGCGTCGAGTTCGGCAGGTCGCCCCAGTTGGCGGGAGAACTGTCCAGGCTGACCTCGGCGAAGTCGTAGGAGCCATGGTAGGCGCCCTCGATCTTGACGATCTTTGGCCGTTCGGTAAAGGCGCGCGCGGCCTTTATGGCCATCATCACGCCCTCGGTACCGGAGTTGGCGAAGCGGATCTGGTCGACCGAGGGCAGCCGCTCGACAAGCAGTTCGGCAAGCTCGATCTCGCTGACCGTCGGAGCGCCAAAGGCGGTGCCGAACGGCAGCTGGTCAACCACGGCGGCGGCCACATCGGGTTGCCTGTAGCCATGGATCATCGCGGTGAAATTGTTGATGCAGTCGTAGTAGACGTTGCCGTCCACATCCCACACCCTGCAGCCCTCGCCTTTCGAGGCATAAATCGGAAAAGGGTCGACAAAGACCGTGGTGCGCGTATTGCCGCCCGGCATCACCCTCCTGGCGCGCTCGAACAGGGTCTTCGACAGAGGCATTGCGTCTGGATAATGCGGCATGGCTCGATCGTATGGCTTTGTCGCGCAGCTGCGCAATCGGCCAGGCGGGGCATGCAACGTGACCACATTCGTGCTGTCCGCGCGATCGAGCGCCAGGGCAAGGCCTCAAGGCGAGTTACGGGTAATAGGCTCGCGCTCCAGCCCGGACCAAGTGCAGTTGCAAAGCGCGATCAGGCATTGATGGGACCAGGAGAGGCCTGCTGAACGCGTCGGGAATTTCGATCTCGCAATGATCCGAGCCGTCGTCGTAGACAAAGCGTCCCTCGCGAAATCCGTAACACAATATTCGAACCGCGCTGTGGTTCATCGGACCACCTATCCAGAGCGGCTATGCTGTCCGGCATGGCAAACCCTTGAAACGCTTGGATCTCCGGAATGATGTGCTTGGCTCCCAGCGTTGCATCCCAAATCCAATGAGGAAGGTGCGTGATAGAAAAATAATCCTTGTTTTCCAGGGCTTTGACATGACCCGCCACTCGCTGAAGCCAGGTCATGTGACTGCGCAGAGCGCGATGGAAATTTGGGAGCCATGGCGAGAAAATGAGGTGGCCAGGCAGCTTGAAGCGCATATTGCCCCTTTTTGTTCGGGCCCATGGCCAAGGGTACTCCTGACCTGTGTCAGTCGATCGAACGAGAAGCAGGCCTTTTGTCTCGCGGATTACCGGCCAGAAATTCCTCGCAGCCGAGCGACGAATTGCTTCGTGAAGCTGCGCGATGGCCAGAGCAACTGGAACGCCGTTGGCCAACACTTCGATGGCTGAGGACACGTGATGGCTTTTCTTGCGTATATATTCTTCCGCCAGAGGGCGGTTTATACTTCGAAGATAGTCGCGATAGTCCCACATATGCGCGTCATATGTGTCGGATGTCCGATTAGGCACCAATCACCCACCTTCCAGCTAAACGTCACTTAACCAATTGTGCGATTACTCGACCGCACACGCGAATACAGATAGTCCATTTTCAATTCGTCAAGCGGACTCTCCGAAGCGAAGATGCGCGAACGTCGGCGATCTCGGAAGACTAGCGTCCGCGGCCAGGAACGAATTTGTCGCCAAACGATTGATGGGCGCGAGCTAGCCGAGGGCGTCGCATGCCAAGGTTCAATGACAAGTGGAAGGTTGGGCCGCACGGCCAGCTGGAAAAGCTGGACGAGGGTCTGCTGACTGTCGCGGGCGAAATCCATATGCCGCTCGGTTATTTTCCCCGTCGAATGACCGTGGTCGGACTGAGCGGTCAACGAACGGCGATCTGGAGCGCCATCCCGTTGGCGGAGCCTCAGATGCGAGAAATCGAAGCGCTCGGCGCGCCCAGCTTCCTCATAGTCCCCGGTCCCGGTCACCGCCTCGACATAAGGCCATGGAAGGCTCGCTATCCAGAGGCGAAGGTCATCTGTGTGCCGGGTGCGCGGGATGCAGTGGAGAAAGCCGTGAAAGTCGATGCCACGAGCGCCATCTGGGCCGATCCCTCCGTCGAGCTGGAGACCGTGCCGGGTATAGAAGGCAAGGAAGCTGCGCTTCTCATCCGCCGCGAGAGTGGCATCACGCTTGTCATCAACGACCTTCTCGCAAACGTACGGCACCCTCATGGGATCGGCGCTCACATAATGGCGCGTCTGCTTGGGTTTGGCGTGTCGCAACCCCAGATACCGCGCGTCGTCAGATGGATGTTTGTCAAAGACAAAAAGGCGCTGGCGACGGCGTTCCGGAAATGGGCCGATGAACCGGATCTCAAGCGGGTCATCGTCAGCCACGGCGATGTCATTGCCGATGAGCCGCGCAAAGTGCTTCAGCGCGTTGCGGCCGACTTGGATGGTTGAGCCGATTGAGAAGCGGTAGCAGAAATTCCGGGTGCCCGCTTTCCGCCCAAATCGAGACCCGACGGACATTGACTTGCTTCTCCGCTTGATGACTTTTGCTTTCCTCGGAGGATCGACATGGGTCTCGACGTAGCGGTTTTCAAAGGTGTCTCGGCGATGGAACGGGAATTCCCCGGGTATCGCTTTCAGCGGGAGCCGATAACGGGCGAATGTTGGGTTATCCATCCCGAGGGCGTGAATCTCGACTGGGACGGTGTTACGGCGCGCTCGTGGCGAGTTGGAAATATCCTCCACGTCGCCGCGCTTCGCGACACGATTGCCAGCCACCGCGGCGAAGGGTTGAGCCTAGAACGGATCGTCCTTTTTTCAAACAGCGGTGTCGGAGACGTGATCGAGGAGTCGAGCTTCGGTGAGCTCGAACGCGAATTGAAGTTCATCGAATCCAGCTCCGATGCATGGGTTGGGGAATTCGCCGATGGACTAACGGAAATGATCCGCATGGCACGGCGCGAGAAAAATCCTATCGTGTTCGTGTGACTTACAGCGCCAGCGGAGCCCCATCCATGACCCTCACCAACCGAGACCTCATCGAGTTGACGGCATGGCGCCGCAAGCTGCACCGGCAGCCGGAAATCTCCAACGAGGAGGAGAAGACGGCCAAGGAGGTCGTCGATTTCCTCGCCGATACGGGGCCGGACAAGGTGCTGACCGGACTGGGCGGCCATGGCGTGGCGGCGGTCTATGACAGCGGGCAAGCTGGGCCGACGGTGCTGTTCCGCTCGGAGCTCGACGCACTGCCGATCCACGAGCTTTCCGGCGTCGAGCATTCATCGCAAGTGCCCGGCAAGTCGCATATGTGCGGCCATGACGGGCACACGGCGATCCTGGCCGCGCTTGGCCGCCAGCTCGGGCGCCAGAGGCCGGCGCGCGGCCGCGTCGTTTTGATGTTCCAGCCGGCGGAAGAGACCGGCAATGGCGCGGCCGGCGTCGTCGCCGATCCGCGCTTTTTCGAGATCCAGCCTGATTTCGCCTTCTCGCTGCACAATCTGCCGGGCGTGCCGTTCGGCGAGGTAAGGCTCAAGGCCGGCGTGGTGAACTGCGCCTCGCGCGGCATGCGGATCATCTTGGAGGGCAAGACCGCGCATTCCTCCATGCCCGAAACCGGCGTGTCGCCGATGCTGGCGGTGAGCCAGCTGATGCCGCAACTGCCGGCGCTCGGGCGCGGCGCCTTCGCCGACGACGATTTCGGCATGGTGACCGTCACCCATTGCTCGATGGGCGAAGCGGTGTTCGGCATCGCGCCCGGCTACGCCGAGGTGTGGGCGACGCTGCGTACCCGCCGCGACGAGCGGATGGCGGAGCTGGTCGCCGCAGCGGAGGCGCTGGCGGCGAAGATTGGGGCCGAGCATGGTCTTTCCGTGCGCTGCGACTACCACGAGATTTTCGTCGCCAGCGTCAACGCGCCGGACGCAGTGGAGCATCTGAACCGGGCGCTGGACGAGGAAGGTGTTTCGCGCGGCGAGGAGGCGCTGCCGATGCGCGCCTCGGAGGACTTCGGCATCTTCGGCCACAATGCCAAATCGGCGATGTTCTTCCTCGGCGCCGGCGATCGCTACCCGGCGCTCCACAACCCCGATTACGACTTTCCGGACGACCTGATTCCGATCGGCTCGCGGATCTTCATGCGCACGGCGCGCAATCTGCTCGGCTGAGGCCCCCGAAGGAAGGGCGCGATCCTCACTTCTCACTCGTATCCTTGCCGCTGTTCGGAGCCCCCTTCTTGCGCGGCCTGCGGAGATTGTCGAAACCCATATAGTGGTCGGCATCCGACGTATTCCATCTGCCGGCGAGAACGATGATCGCGATGACCGCGACGAACAGCAGCAAGGCAAAGAGCGTATCCATGCCTGCTATCTAGTGCGCAGGGGCGGCCGGACACCCTTTCGTCGGCGCGCGCGCCATAACGCGCCTGTATTGTTATGCCGGCTCAGCGCTTGTATGAGCGGGGATGACCTTGATCTCCCGTTTTGCCGCGCTCGTGCTGTTTGCGGCCATCACGTTCGCCACGCTCTCACCTATTCAACTGCGGCCGCACCTGGGTGACGCGAATACGGAACGCGCCCTCGCCTATGCTCTGTTCGGCCTTGCCTTGGCCTTCGGATTCCGCGCCCGCCTGGCGCAAGCAATGCTGTTTGTCTGCGCCGTGGCCGGCGTATTGGAACTGCTCCAGGCGTTCGATCCCGGCCGGCATGCCCGGCTCCAGGATGCCCTCTTGAAAGCGGCGGCCGGCCTCATAGGCATCGCCCTCGGACGGATTATCCTTGCAGTCGCGACCGCGGTGGTCGCGCGCCGCAAGCGGGAAAACAGCGATCGCCCGCTAGGCTCGAAGGTTTAGGGCCTTCCAATGATTGGCTTTTGGCGGCGAGGCGCCTGCAACAATCGAACAGGCTCGGTGTCTCGGCGATGCGGTGGCGCTCGTGCCGCCTAGCGCCGGCTCCGGTACGGCGCGCGATTTCTTCGCCCGCGACGCCCTTGCGGTCGCGCGCGAGCTGATCGGCGCGCGGCTCGGTCTCGCCGGCATCGGCGGCGTCATCGTCGAGACCGAGGCCTATCGCCCCGACGATCCGGCTTCGCACAGCTATCGCGGCCGCACGCCGCGCAACGCGCCGATGTATGGCGCTCCCGGCAGCGCCTATGTCTACCGCTCCTACGGCCTGCACTGGTGCCTGAACGCAGTGTGCCTGCCGGGCAGCGCCGTGCTGATCCGGGCGATCCAGCCGCAATCCGGCATCGCCGCCATGCGCGGCAGGCGAGGAACCGACGACGGCAGGCTGCTTTGCTCCGGTCCGGGAAAGCTCTGCCAGGCGCTCGGCATCGACGGCTTGCACAACGGCCTGTCGCTCACCGCCCCGCCCTTCGAGTTTGCCCGCTCCGAAACCGACGAGGCCGCTATCTTGACCGGACGCAGGATCGGCATCACAAAGGGCGTGGAGGCAGAATGGCGGTTCGGCCTCGGCGGATCGCCTTATCTTAGCCGCAGGTTTTGAGCGCGGCGCGCACCGCGCGATAGCGTCGTCATCCGACCTTTCAAAACCTCGGTTTGATCAAGTGGCCGAAAAACCATCTCTCATTCAGCAATTGCGGCGGCGATTTCGAAGCCCTCGACGAGATGATCGCTGTCTTCCGGCTTCTCGAATTCGATACTCGCGCGCAAGTGGCTTACCGGCGAGAAGCCAGGGTCCGATTTGCGGATGTGCATGACGCATTCCCGCGCGCCGGCCCTGTCGCCGGAGCGCGCCAGCGCAGCCGCAAGCAGTGACCACCGTCGAGGCCCGTAAGGCAGGCGCTGTATCGCCGTTGCGGCGCCGCCATAGTCGCGGGCAGCGTAAAGCGCGAGGGCTCGATCGCAATGATACCATTCGGCATGGAGAGGATTTACCGCGAAACTCCAACCCGTCGCGCGGTCGTCCGCGCAAAGACAGCACATGACCCATCTGCATCATCGTGTCGGCGTCGTAGGGGTTGATGTCGAGCGCGCGTCGCATGTGGTGCTCGGCCGCCTTGTGGTCGCGCGCGGCAAGCCGCGCCTGTGACAGGATGCGATGGCAACGGGGTTCGTCCGGCGCCAGCGCCACGGCAAGCGAGGCACGCTCGATGCAGCTTGCGATCACATCCTCCGGCGCGCTTCCGTAATCGGCAATCGCCAGTTCCACCAACGCGATATAGGCGTGGGCTAGCCCATAGTCCGGGTCGCGTGAAATCGCTGCCTTGAGCAGGTTCAAGGCTTCGCTATTGTCGTCGGGACGATAGCCGCGGAAGCGCACGATCGCTCGCGTCACCAGTTCATAGGCCGCAAGGTCCTGCGTCGGCTTGCCGGCGGTTCGCCGCAACGCCGCCGCCTCCAGATTTGACACCAGCCGGTTCACGACACGGTAGGCAATCTCATCCTGAATCGCGAACAGGTCAGGCGCGACCGCCGTGTAGCTCTCGCCCCAGACCAGCGTTCCGGCTTGCGCGTCGACCAGCTTGGCACTGATCTTCAACTGGTCGGCGCTGCGAATGACGGAGCCTCGCACAAAATAATCCGGCCGCACCGCGATCGGCAGGCCATGGCCTTGCGCCTGGCGGAAGGCGGCGAGCGCCGTCTCCCGGTTCAGGATCGTCACCGTGTGGAAGCGGGCAAGCCTGTCGGCCACGTCGTCCGCGAAGGCGCCGATCACTGGATCCGAAGTCTCGCCGGGCGCCCGGCCGTCCTCGAACGGCACGACCGCGACGACCGGTTGTGAAGCCGAAGGCTTATGACAGGGAGCCGAAAGCACATAGCCGCGCTTGGGCACGGCCTTCAGGATCGCCTGGTTGTTGTCGTCGAGGGCCTTCCTTATGTCCCGCACCGCCTGGGTGAGGGAATCTTCGGTGACGGCTATGTTGCCCCAGACCGCGGAGATCAGATCGGATTTGGTGACGACCTTGCCGTCGTTTCGAGCCAGATAAGAAAGCAGGCTGAACGCCTTTGATCGCAGCGGCACCGCTGCCCCATCCCGCAGCAGCAGGCCGCGCTCCAGATCAAGCTGGCAGTCGCCGAGTTGCAAGACCCCCTGCGATGCGGATTCCGCCATGGAACAGCGACCTGCCCTTGCACAACATCCAATGACCTATTCGGCTATCATTCTGCGCCGTCAAGATATCCGTTGGACTGGGCTGCTGCTGCGCGGCGCGATCGCCCTTCAGGTCCGTGGCGGCGATCTCGAGCATCTCAATCAGCGCGCCGGGCGGCGCATAGCCGGGGTTGACGATTCCACTGGCGACGATCTCGAAGAGTTCCTGGCGTGCGCGGGTGCGGGCTTGATCGTCGAACATGGCTGCCTCCGTCTATTGGATCAGCATGCCTGAGATTGCCCGCGCCGTACCGACGGAGTTCTGAAATTCTGCTGAAATCCGCATTTCACTGGTGCCTGAACGCGGTGTGCCTGCCGGGCAGCGCTGTGCTGATCCGCGCGATCCAGCCGCAATTCGGCATCGCGGCGATGCGCGTCAATCGGGGAACGGACGACGGCAGGCTGCTTTGCTCCGGTCCGGGAAAGCTCTGCCAGGCGCTCGGCATCGACGGATTGCACAACGGCCTGTCGCTCACCGCCCCGCCCTTCGAGTTTGCCCGCTCCGAAACCGACGAGGCCGCTATCTTGATCGGACGCAGGATCGGCATCACAAAGGGCGTGGAGGCAGAATGGCGGTTCGGCCTCGGCGGACCGCCTTATCTTAGCCGGAAGTTCTAAGCGATGCGCGGTACCCACCAGAGCCGGCTATGCCGGCTCCGCCTGACCTGGCCTCGAAGGTGACGCGGGCCGTTCGACATCATGTTCGCCGGCAAGCGCCGTCTGTCAAAAAGGGCGAGCACACCCACCTTGTAGAGCTGCGGCTACCGGTCCACTCGCCGATGAACTGGTCCGGCGCCCAGAGGTGGCGCGTTTAGACATCATGTTGCGACGTTATTGACTGACCAGCGGCAAGAAAATCCCGCGGAAGGCAAAAATAAAAACCGGAATAAGCCTTGTTTAACAGGCAATTCGGGTCTAGATATAAAACCCGTCGATTTGGCCGATTTGGCTTGAGCGGTGTCAGAGACCCGCCATTTTACTCCGAATTCTCGATGAGAGTGCATCGCCCGGCCGGCACAACCGCTCGCACGTCTCGACCTCGGAACAAATCCCTGCTGACCAAGGTCGGGCGGAATGACTTGGCGCACGCTTTCCGGTTTCGGGAGGACCATGCGCACGAATACCCGCACCGCACAGAGGCTGGCGCGTTGTTTTATTGAGTTTGCTGCCGGCGGACTCGGGTGCTGCTACCTTGGCAATGACGTCTCGTCGATTACGACTACCCGATCGAAGGGGCTCGAAGCTGATCGATCCGGCTTCCCCAGGAGCGCAGTGGAACAGTGGAGGAACAACAGCCATGATCTCGATACGCTCTGAAAGGCTCAATAGCCGTCCGACGCGCCGCGAGGCCGCAACCCATCGCTATTCCTTGGGGCAAAGCGTCCGGCTGAAGCGCAGCTTCAATACGATTCAGCAATCCCACGAAATCTATCAGATCACCGCAAGGCTGCCGCCTCGGGGAGACTCCCTCCAGTATCGCATTCGAAGTGAGGCCGAAAACCACGAGCGCATGGCGACAGAGGACAGCCTCGAACCTGTGCACGCGTCGCGGGATGATGAAGATGCAGCTCTTCTCAAAAGGACATTCGGCAATGGCCAAGGGACAAAAGCGTAGCAATCGCGAGATCCGATAACCGAAACAGGCCAAGGCATCACCGAAGGCCGACAGCCCGTTCGGCAACCTGGTCAAGCTTGCGGCGAATACCAATGGCCCTCGCGGCAAGGGCCAGAATGAAGAGCGACAGGCGGTGAAGATCGTGATCGAGTTCTACCGCACCCGCGCGCAGGACGACGCACACGCAGTCGTCGCACGAGAGGTGCGCGAAGCATCCGATCTCGATGAGGCGATTTGTATCGCGCGGATTCTTTCGCTGACGCTCGACATGCCGCAGTTTCCCGATGTCATGTCGATCGCCGACGCCCGTGGCGGCAGGCTTTATTCCATCCAGCTCGGCGCGAACGACAACTCCAAGAAAGATGCCGCCATGAATGGCCCTGAAGTCGAATCGCTGACGGCTATTGTTCTCGAAAACGAAGGCGGAGCACCCGAGAGAGACTCTATGGATTACCTGTATGGCCGACGGGTCGAGCAGGATGGCTCCTGGAGCATCTATCATGTCTTCACCGGCGTTCCGGCGGTGATCCAGGGCCGTCGCATGACCGGCATGAGCCGTTCGAATGCCACGCATTGTATGCTGTCCCTCAATCGCCGCGACGAAGGGCAGCGCGCGAACGCGGGCTGCCGAGTTGTGGTCCGACCGATCGCCGCGATCGATGGAGAGTGACCATGCCGCTCGAATTTCCCAATCCAAGTCGAAGCTTCGACGAAGCGCGCAACGCGGTCCGTTTCATCGGTCACGACGGCATGTTCGAGGTGCCGTTCTTCATCGAAGGCGATGCATTGGCCGCGACCGGCCGCAGGGGGCTGGAAACGGCGGAAGCCGCATGCCTGGCGGCCTTCGACGCGGCGCGGCATTCCATCCACACCAGAGCACGGAAACTCTACGCGGCTGGGAGGCGGACCACCTACACCATAACGGCCGCCGATATGCGCTGACTAGATTTACGCTGCGCGACATGAGCGATGAACGGAGCAGATGCCCGTCCATCCGTTCGTATTTGTTGGAAGTAATCGGACCAGGGTGGGCCAGTCCCGGATAACAGCCGTAGCCCTTTTTGGGTGTATGGCAGCAGAGGAGACGAATTGCGAGTTGACGTGCGGAACAATGACGTCGATCAGGCCCTGCGGGCGCTGAAAAGGAAACTGCAGCGCGAGGGCCTTCTTCGCGAACTGAAGCGGCGCCGAGCCTACGAGAAACCTTCGGAACGACGCATCCGGGAAAGGGGCGATGCAATCCGAAGGGCGCGTAAGCTCGCCCGCAAGCAGGCGCAACGTGAAGGGCTGCTTCCTGCTCCGAAGAAAAAGCTCCCGCCTGCCGCCCGTCAAGCAAGAAACGGTCCTGCCCGATCCGGCTGAAGCGGTATCCTGTCAATCCGTCGGACAACTTGGTAGATGGGGTATTCGGCTTGCGCCCCTTCTTCAACGGTGATGCAAGAAGGTGCTGCGCTTCGAGCTGATGATAGAACGTGGCGCGGTGAAAGAGACTGCGGTTTGCATTGTCGATGAATCCGGCAGGATCTGCCGCGAGGTGAGGGTCGTCAGCCACTCCGACGATCTCCTCGCCGTCCTGAAGGATCCTGCCTTGAACATTGAACGGGTCGGTCTCGAGGCCGGGCCCTTGTCGCAATGGCTTTTTGAGGGGCTGGCGTGCGCCGGGTTGCCGGTCATCTGCATCGAGACGCGTCATGTGAAAGCGTTCCTGAAGGCGCAGCCGAACAAGACCGATCGCAATGACGCGCGTGGCATCGCGCAGATGATGCGGGTCAACCTGTACCGCCCGGTGCATGTGAAGACGCTCACGAGCCAGAAGCGGCGGGCACTCTTGACGGCCCGCAAGCTGCTGCAGGGAAAGGCGATCGCCATCGAGAACGACATCCGCGGTCTTCTGCGCAACTTCGGCCTCAAGGTCGGTGTTGTGGGAACGGTGAAGTTCGAGGAGCGGATTTGCGAGCTCGTCGAAGGCATGCCCGATCTCGAAGAGATCATGGAGCCGCTGCTGGCCGCCCGGCGGAAGCTGCGTGCCGAATTTGCTCGCCTGCACAAAAAAGTGCTCACGATCGCCAGGAATGATGCGACATGCCGACGCTTGATGACGGTTCCCGGTGTCGGCCCCATAGTGGCGCTCGCCTATGCCGCGACAATCGACATTCCGCAGCGGTTTAGAAGCTCCAAGGCGGTGGGGCCTATCCTGGGACTGACGCCGAAGCTCAACGAGTCCGGGGAAAGCAAGCGCGTTGGATGCATATCCCTGTGTGGGGACGGCATGATGCGGACGTTGCTTTATGAGGCTGCCCAAACGCTGATGACTCGCGTGACGAAATGGTCGTGGCTCAAGGCCTGGGCGATGAACGTCGCCAAGCGGCGCGGGATGCGCAAAGCAATTGTCGCGCTCGCACGTCGCCTGGGAGTCGTCATGCATCGCATGTGGCTGGACGGCACCGAGTTCCACTGGACGCGGGAAACCATGGCGTCAGCCATCTGATCCAGAAGGCTGGGAAGGAGAGAGACAGAGAGTTCCGCTCGCTGGCGGACGGACGTCCTTCGCAGGACGATGGATGAGGCGAGTTCGCTGAGACACTCGTACCGATTGCAACATGCGATCAAGACGCTTGGTAGATTGTGCCGCCTCATTCTCCTGACCCCATACTGGGAGGGCGAAACGCCGATCCCGGAGAGAAGCAAGGCCCTGCGAAAGACGTCAAAACGCCGGAGACACGGAAAGGCTCGATAGCGCTTGACCTCAACATGCCGAATAGAGAAGTGTCTCGGGCGCCGTTTCACGCTTTTTCTGGAACTGCTTTAGTCTTCAGCCTCTGAGGCCGGCACTCCGTTGGCGGGGATCTTGCGGAAGTTTCTGCTCTCGACATCGATAATGGCTCCGCAGCCCGGGCATTCCACCTGCGTGTGCGCGCGCAGCCAGCCGACGCTCTTGCGCGACTCATAGGCGCAGTCCGTGCAAACGACGCCTATCTCGTCGTCCTCGAGCGATCTGTCGGTCTCCACGGATTTGCCGCTCAGATCAACAGATGGCGCGCTACCGTCTCGCGGTCGCGCCGTCGCATTCCGCTCGTGTCGTTGTCGATCCAGCGCCGCGCTTCGGTTCGCGGTTCTGTTCCGACGGCGCCACCCTCATTTTTCCATTGAGCGAGTGCGTCCTGGTACGAGTCCAAGCGTTTTACGTATGCGCTCAGGATCGCGCGCAAATGCGTTTCCGAATCTCCATCGAAGCGTTCGGCAAGAAAGCGTGCGGCAGCCGTTCGGCGGCGGCTGCCGTGGATCAAAGTTGGGCGAACCTCGGCGAGAATTTTCTCGATCGCCGTTATTTGCTCGGTTGTCGGGTAGGCGGAAGACATGGCGTCCTCCTTCTTGTTGGGGCTAGGGCACCCTGGCCGCCCTCTGTCGGCATCGCCCATTGCAGAAGCTGCTGACGCGTGACGATACGCCTGTTGCGGATGAATGACGATGGCCAGTCGGGAAATAGTTGGCGGATGCCGGTCCAGCCGTCTCCTTGCCCGAAGAAGCGTTCTGTGTTTTCTCCCCCGAACATTAGGAAAGGCTTGTGGATGAGAATCGCAATGATCGTCGCGCTGGCCGCGACGCTGGCTGGATGTGTGACCTCTCCGGTCGACTACGGAACGAAGCTTTCGCAGCAGGACCCTAAATGGGCGTCGCCGGGTTGCCAGCAGGCCCGCATGGCGGCTTCGGACTACGACGCGCGCGAAAAGGAGCACCCCGGCTGGGGTTTTGGCGTCCTGCTCGGCCCGTACAGCATGGGGCTGGTGGCGTCCATCAAGGAGCACGAGCAGCAGCAACGCAAGCTGTTCGCCCGCCAGGTGCACTTGCAGTGCTCAAGCCTGCCGCTGCCAAAGGAACTGGAGGGCGCGCCAGAGGCCATCAAGCCGACGAAATATCCCTAAGCGTCACGACCCGCGCGCTGACGCGCAGGAATAGGTGAGGATCGCGACGCCGGTATCGGTCGCGACCTGGTTCGACAATTCGAGCTTCGCCAAGGCCGGCGCGGCATCGAAAAAACGGAATCCTTCGCCTAGGACCAACGGATGGATCATCAGCACGAGTTCATCGATCAACCGGTCCTGCATCAGCCAACCCACCAGCCTGCCGCTGCCGAAAACGATCAACGGCCTCCCATGGCTTGCCTTGAGCTCGCCGACCGTCTGCCCGGCCTCGCCGGCGAGCAGCGTCGAATTCTCCCAGCGCGGCTCGTAGCCAGGATCGTGGGAAGCGACGAATTTCCGCACGCCAGTGAGCGCCCGCGTCATCGGACTGGTGGGCTGCCTGACGAACCAGGCCTTCATAGAGGTCTTCGTAGGTGGTTCTGCCTGCTAGCAGCGACCATCCTGCGCTCATGCAGCGGCCGATGATCTCCTGCATCTTCCGGTCGCTCCCGGGAATGGACCAGCCGCCATGCCCGAAGCCATTGCGGGTGTCCTCATCGGGACGTGCGGGCGCCTGGTACACACCTTCGAGGGTCAGATGCTCGATGGCGACAATCCGTGCCATTTCCGTCAGTCTTCGTCCCATGCGGTCAGCAGCGGGCCTTCGCTGCCGTAGACCGGGTCCTTCTCCGGGCGGCCGACCTTCGGGATCGTGCGCAGCGCCTCGGCGTGCTGTTCGGCGCGCGTGCACAGATCATAGGTGCCGAAGGGCGGATAGGCGCCGACGACGAGCAAATCGGATGACGAGGACAGGCGCTGGTGGCCGGTGCCGGCCGGCAGGATGGCAACGTCGCCGGCCTTGACGGTCAGCACCTCACCCTTGTCGCCGCCGAAGCGTACTTCGGCCGTGCCTCGCGCGATGCCCAGCACTTCGTGGATGCGCGAATGGTAGTGAACGTAATCGTAGATGCCGTTGCGCCAGCCGTCGCCCCAGCCATTCGTGCTGAAGAGATCCTCGAACACGGAAGCCAGATCGACACCGTTCGGCAGCCTCACGGCGCCAGGATAGACGAGCATCGGCCAGCGGGGATTGTTGGGCACAAGGCCGTCATCCGCGAAGCGGAAGGTGAGCGGTTCCCGCCGCTCGACAAGCTCGGTCAGCTTCGCGTGTCCTGGCATGCCGTGACCTTTCCGCTTCTTCGCTCGAACCCGCTCCAGCCAGCCGGTGCCGACCGGTCTCAACCAGCGGCGGCGCGCTTTGTTCCCGGACTTGTCGCGCGCGCCTTGGCGCGGAGCACGAGCGCGATGGAGAAATCGGGAAGCGCTGCCGCCGCGACGGCGAAGAAGACGAACTGCAGCCCGGCCGACGCGGCGATGAGCCCGAGCGCCGGACTGCCGAAGCCGAGCGCCACGTCGAGGAAGGCAGTGTAGAGTCCCATGGCAAGGCCGCGGCTGCCTGGCGGAAGATGGCTTACGGCCTCGGCCCCGAGACCGGGATAGACCAGCGAGTAGCCGAGGCCGGTCAGGCCCGCTCCGATGGCGGCGAGAACAGGCCCGGGCGCAAGCCAGATCAGCACGAGGCCCGCCGCCTCGACCGCCACGAAGATCGCGGCGACGCGCGCGCCCCCAAACCTGTCAGGCAGGTGGCCGAAGCACAGCCTTGCCGCGATCAGCGAAGCGGCATAGGCGGTGAAGGGAAGCCAGACCGGCTGCCAGCCGCGTTCGGCAAAGAGCAGCGCCCCGAAGGACAGGATCGCGCCATAGCCGAGGCTGCTGAAAGCTGCTCCGACGCCAGGAAGCCAGACCGCTTGCGCCACGCTCGTCCATGATTGCCGGGCGGCGCTGCCGGCCAACCTGATGCCGCGCATCGGCAGGGCGGCAAGCAGCGTTGCAAGGGGCAGGACGATCGTGGCGAGAGCGATCGCGGCGAAGCCGCCGGCCGCGTAAAGCGCGGATCCGATCGGGGCGCCGAGCGCGAGTGCGGCGAACATTGCGGTGCCCACCCAGGCGATCACCTTTCCGGAGTTCTGTCCGCCCGCAAGCGCAAGGCCCCAGGCCGCGCCGCCGGTGATGATGAAGCTCTCGGCCGCGCCCAGCACCGCCCGACGGACGAAGAGCGCCGCCGCGGACGCTAGCGGCCGGCCCAGCAATGCCAGCGAGCCGAGATAAATGAACCCCGCCAGGGCGGCGGCGATGAGGCCGACGACGACGGCCCGCTTGCCGCCGCGCCTATCGGCATAATTTCCGGCGCCGATGCGCGACAGCAGCGAGGCGACGAACTGGCTACCCGTCACCAGTCCGACGGCGAAGGGGCCGAAGCCGAGCCCCCGGTGAAGATGCAGCGGCAGGACGGGCAGCGCCAGGCCGATCAGCAGGAAGCCAGCGAAGACAGCCGCCATGATCGGCAACAGTTCCGCCATTGCGCCATTTCGGTCCGATGTCCGCGCCATTGTGGCCACCGATAAAACCTTCGCAGCCGGGCTGTTCAGATCAGTAGCGCTCGTAGGTCACGCGCCAGCCTTCGGCCGGATTGTCCGGCGTGAGGACCAGTTTGTTGTCCGAGACTTCGAATTTGCGCTTCATGCTCTGCCCGACAAGGTTGCGGACCAGAGAAGACTCGACGGTGATGACGAAGGTCTTGTCCTGGTCGTTGATGGCGACTGGCCCATAATAGGCCTCGTAGCCGTTCGCGGTGTAAGGCGTGTCCGGCGCCTTGGCGTCGGGGTTCTGCGCCTGCACCGACAGAGTGCCGGCCTCAGTGAAAATGACCTGGCCGGAATATGGCACGGGCTTGAGGTTTCCCTCGGCGCCGACCTCGAGCGACGTCATGCGCGAATGCACCGACGATCGGGGACTCCCCGGAAAACGCCGGCGTGGCGGCCGAAAGCGCAAGCGCAAGGGCGGCGATCTTCAACCTCATCGTCATATGTCGTTTTTCCTTTCCTGACTTGCGAGTGCGGACAGAGCGCCCTCCCAATTTTCGCTCACACCGAAAGCATGACCTTAATGGCGCGTCGCTCGCCCATGGCGCGGTAGCCTTCGGCGACCTCCGCCAGCGGCAGCTGGAGGTCGAAGACCTTGCCCGGCTTGATCGTGCCCTGCAGCACACGATCCATCAGATCGGGCAGGAAGCGGCGCACCGGCGCCGGGCCGCCCAGCATGCGCTTCTGGCCGAAGAACAGGCGCTGGCCGTCGAAGCTCACGCCATGCGGCACGCCGACATAGCCGATGGTGCCGCCGGGCCGCGAGCAGGCCAGCGCCTGGTCGAAGGATTCCGCCGTGCCGACGCATTCCAGCACCGAATCCGCGCCGACGCCCTTGGTGAGCTCCTTGATGCGGGCAATGCCTTCCTCGCCGCGTTCGGCCACGATGTCGGTCGCACCGAATTCGCGCGCGAGTTTCTGGCGGCTCTCGTGCCGGCTCATGGCGATGATGCGCTCCGCGCCCATTTCCCGGGCCGCCAGCACACCCATCAGGCCGACCGCGCCGTCGCCGACGACGACCACAGTCGATCCCTCGCGAACCTCGGCAGCGTCCGCCGCATACCAGCCGGTTCCGAGCACGTCCGAGACGGCCAGGAGGTCGGGCACCAATTCCGCCGGCGGCACCTCGGCGGTGGCGACCAGGGTGCCGTCCGCCAGCGGCACGCGGGCATAGGGCGCCTGCGCGCCCGACATGAACTCGCGCTGCACGCAGGAGGACTGGAAGCCGAAGCGGCAATGCGGGCAGGTGTTGTCGGAGAGGCAGAAGGAGCCGACGACGAACTGGCCGGGACGCACCGTGCGCACCTCTGCGCCGACCTCGACGACGATGCCGCAATATTCGTGGCCCATATGCATCGGGCTGTCGACCGGCTGCAGTCCGCGATAGGGCCACAGATCCGAGCCGCAGATGCAACTCGCCGAGAGTTTGATGATGGCATCCGTCGGGCGAAGGATTTTTGGGTCTTCGATTTCCTCGCAACGGATATCGCCCGGCTTGTGCAGAACGGTTGCTAGCATTTTGGTTTTCCTTTCGTTCCATCTGGGTCAGGCGCCGTAGTCGGCGTTGCTGACATGTTCCAGCCAGTCCACGACCTTGCCGTCCTTGACCTCCTGGAGGGCAATGTGGGTCATGGCAGTCTCGGGTGACGCACCGTGCCAGTGCTTTTCGCCGGGGGCGAACCAGACGACGTCGCCCGGCCGTATCTCCTCGACCGGGCCGCCAGAGCGCTGCACGCGGCCGCGGCCGGAGATGACGATCAGCGTCTGCCCGAGCGGATGCGTGTGCCAGGCGGTGCGGGCGCCAGGCTCGAAGGTCACCTGCGCGCCCTGCACCCGCTCGGCGTCGAAGGGGTTGAAGAGCGGGTCGATCCGCACCGTGCCGGTGAACCAGTCTGATGGGCCTTTGCCGGACGGCCGCGTGCCTGCGCGAAGAATGTCCATAGCGATCTCCTTTGTGCCCTCAAATGCGCTCGATGCGAAGCGGGAACTCGCCGCGTGTATGCAGCGCCTCTTCGCCCTCGTCGAAGCGGCCGAGCCTGATCAGCCCGGGGTGGCGATAGTCGGCGTAGAACATGGCCAGATTGCCCCAGGGCACAAAGTAGCAGAGGTCGTAGGGCCGCTCGTTGCCGAACGGACCGCTGCCCTCCTCGGTCAGCTTGCGCGGCAGGTAGGCGATCTTCTCATTGTGCGCATAGTCGTCGATCGTGAGATGGAGCGGCAGCATGGAAAAGAAATCCCGCGCCGACGGGTTGTCATAGAGCGTGGCCGTCATGGTCCGGCCGTTGAAAAACATCCTGATCCTCATGCCGGTGGGCTCCTGGCTGGCTGGGTCCCTGCCCTGCTGGCTGCGGGCGGCCCGCGGCAGGATCGCTGTCGCGAGCGCGGCGCCGAGCAATGTCCGGCGGCTGAGCTTCGAGCGGTCGAACGTCATGACACGGACCTCCCGGCCATACGCCATGCGGCCAACGCGGTGAGCGCCGATCCACAGAGAAGCGCAGCGCCAAAGGCGAATGCGCCCCACCAGCCGACCGTGTCGACGAGCGTGCCGCCAATGGCGGCGCCGCCGGTAATGGCAAGCTGGATGACGGCCACCTGCAGCCCGCCGCCGGCCTCCGCATCCTCCGGCAGCGTGCGGCTGAGCCACGTGCCCCAGCCGACGGGTGCGGCCGTGCCGAAGAAGCCCCAGGCGAAAAGCAGCAGCGATACCGGGACCGGCTGCGTTCCGAGAAAGATCAGCCCGACGGCCAGCGCGGCCATGACCAGCGGAATGACGATAAGGACGCTGAACAGGCGGAAACGCAGTAGCCGGCCGATGCACCAGGTGCCGATCACGCCCGCCAATCCCATCGCGAGCAGGATCGCCGAGAGCGCCGCGATGTCGAGCCGGGTGACGATCTCGAGGAACGGACGCAGATAGGTGAAGAGCGCGAACTGGCCCATGAACAGCATCATGATCGACGCCATGCCGATCGCCACGGGAGGACGGCCGAGCAGCGCCAGTGGATTGCCCGGACGCTTCCTTCGGCGCGGGGGCAGCGCTGGCAGGCTGATCCACTGCCAGACCAGCGCCAGAACCCCTAGCGGCACCACGAGGAAGAAGGCGCCGCGCCAGCCGACATAGGCCCCGAGGAAGCTGCCCAGCGGCGCGGCGATGGTGGCCGCGATAGCGTTGCCGGCGTTCAGCATGGCGAGGCCCCTCGGCACCATGTCCTGCGGCACGAGGCGCATGACGATCGCGGTCGACATCGACCAGAAGCCGCCGATCGCGACGCCGAGCAGAGCCCTGCCGACCATGAGGAACGCGTAGTTCGGGGCGAAGGTGACGGCGAGCCCGGACGCGATGAGGAGGACGGTGAAGCCGGTGACGACCAGCCTGCGGTCGACCTGGCGCGTGAGGCCGACGACCAGCAGGCTGGTCAGCACGGCGAAAATGCCCGAAATCGAGATGGCCTGACCTGCGCGGCCGTCGGTGATGCCAAGGTCGGCCGCGATCGGCGACAGTAGGCTGACCGGCATGAATTCCGATGCGATGAGCACGGCAACGCACAGCGCCATCGAGAGCACCGCGCCCCATGCGGCGCGGTCTTCGACAAGCCTTGTGTCGTAGGTCGTTTCCATGAATGGGCATCCTTGAAGAGCGGCAGGGCGGAACCACGGCCGCCAAGACGGAATATCAAGACATGCCGGGAAGATATCGCAGGGGAGCCCATTCGATTAGATCGAATAATCCGCATGGACTTATCGTTGTGTGATATGAATGATCAAGAGGACTCCCGATGCAGCGCGACGACATGAAGGATCTGCTGTGGTTCCTTGCGGTCGCCCGCGAGCGCAGCTTCACCAAGGCGGCGGCAGAGCTCGGCACCTCGCAGTCGACGCTCAGCCACACCATCAAGGAGCTGGAGGCGCGGCTCGGCGTTCGCCTGCTCACGCGCACGACGCGCAGCGTGGCGCCCACCGAGGCGGGCGAGCGGCTTTTCCAGTCGCTCGCGCCGCGCTTCGAGGAGATCGAAGCCGACCTCGCCAGTCTGGTCGCCTTTCGCGACAAGCCCTCGGGCACGGTTCGCCTCACGCTGTCCGACCACGCGCTGCAGACGGTCGTCTGGCCGAAGCTTAAGCCGGTGCTCGGCAACTATCCGGATCTCCGCGTCGAGCTCTACAGCGACAACGGTATGCGCAACATCGTGGAGGAGCGCTTCGACGCCGGCGTGCGGCTCGGCGAGAGCGTCGACAAGGACATGATCGCGGTGCGGATCGGTCCGGACTGGCGGCTGGTGGCCGCCGCCTCGCCCGACTATTTCTCGCGCCGCCCGGTGCCGAGGACGCCGCAGGACCTGGTCGGGCACGATTGCATCAGCCTGCGGCAGGCGACGTTCGGCGGGCTCTATGCCTGGGAGTTCGAGAAAAAGGGCCGCGAGCTTAGGGTGCGCGTGGATGGCCAGCTGACCTTCAACTCGACGATTCCCATGGTCGATGCGGCGCTAAGCGGTTACGGCATCTGCTACGTCCCGGAAAACCTCGTCAGCCACCACATCGCGGAGGGGCGGCTGACGCTCGTGCTCGACGACTGGAGCCTGCCCTTCCCGGGCTATCACCTCTACTATCCAAGCCGTCGGCAGCTTTCGCCGGCGATGGCGGTGATCGTCGAGGCGCTGCGGCATCGGAGCTGAGGCTGGGAACAGATCGGAGCTGGCCTTCGACGAGGTCCTCCAGTGGCCTTGCGCGCAGACCTGCCGCGGCAGGCTGCGATCTGCGCCGGCGAGTCAGCGCGTTCGTGCGTCGACGCGCTGATGCATGTCGGTCCCAGTCGAGACCGTGACCTCATCACCAGACCTCGAGAACGTGTAGAGCAAGTCTTGGTAGCCGGGCATAGAGAAGGCCACGGAGTCGCGGTCGGCGAGGCCCATGACGACCCGATGCGGATCGCCTCCGTCCTTTGGCGCGAAGGTAGCGGTGACCTCCAGGAGGTCGCCGTCGACTGGGACGTAATAGACCACCATGTCGAGACGTCCCTTGTGCAGGCTGCCGGCTTCGATGGGGCGTCCGATGGTTGCCTCTTCGGCGACGGCCGGCGCCGCCATAAACAGCGCGGCCAGAAGCGATGCGCCCAGGGCCCTGCGGAACTTCGTATCTCCTCTTGTTAGATTGCGATCGAACTCTATATTATATAGATGTCGGATGCAATCTAAAAAGAGAGAGGCATTCAGTCCGCGGCAAGCCGCCGCACCGATCAACGGGCGAGCCGTCTATTTCGCCACTGAAATCGGCTCAGAGGGCAGTTGCCGGTTCGCTACAGCACCGACACTCGAAGCCGCTCTCTGGCCCCGCCAGGAAAATTCGCAGATCAGGGGTCTCGCGTGTGACCTCACCATGCCCTTTCCTCCAGCAAACAACGGGGTCGCCAGAAACAGCGTGGCCAGGTGACGCGCCCGGCTTCCGTGATCGTCCCGCATCCTCTCTTGATAGATTGCGTTCGATCTCTATATTGGTGTATAGATGTTATACGAAATCTAAATATGGAGGTCGACGATGCGCGTGAGCCGCATTCAGGCTGAGAAGAACCGGCAAACGGTGATCGACGTGGCCAGCCGCCTTTTCCGGGAACATGGCTTTGACGGCATAGGCCTCAAGGATCTGATGAAGGGTGCCGGGCTGACCCAAGGCGCCTTTTACAAGCAGTTCGCGTCAAAGGAGGACTTGGCTGCACAGGCATCCAGGCGGGCGATGGAGAGCGCTGCCCACCGATGGGCGGCTGCGACCGCAGCGAATCCTGGCGATCCGCTTGGGGCGGTGACCGCGTTCTACCTCAGCATGGATCATCGCGAAGAAAGGATGGACGGCTGCCCGGTCGCGGCGCTCGGCTCGGATGCCGCTAGACAAGGGACCGACGTGAAAGCGTCGTTCGAAGCCGGCATCAAGGAGTATCTCGAAATCATCGGCCGTTTGATTGCCGCGACCGACGGCGAGGAGCCCAATAGCAAGGCCATGGCCATTCTCTCGACGATGGTCGGTGCGCTGATGTTATCGCGCGTGGTCAACGACCCCGACCTCGCTCAGGCCTTCCTGGATACGGCGACCGAACAGGTTCGCGACGTCGTCACCGCATGAACGGCGCCGGGCTGGCGTCTCGGATCGATAGGAGCATGGATGAGAAGGATTGTTGTCACGGGCATGGGCGCGGTCACGCCGCTTGCCGCCGATGTCGAGACTTCTTGGTCGCGTCTCCTGGCCGGCCGCTCGGGTATCCAAAGGCTTGCGGACGACGTCGTGGGAGATTTGCCGGCCAAGATCGGCGGCGTGGTTCCCTCCCTCGAGGAAGACCCCGAAGCCGGCCTCGATGCGACTGCCTTCGTGGCCCCGAAGGATCAGCGTAGGATAGACCGCTTCATTCTCTTCGCGCTGGCGGCGGCAGAGGAGGCGCTTGCTCAGGCGAGATGGAAGCCGGCCTCGGAAAGCGACCGGGTTCGCACCGCGACGATCATTGCTTCAGGCGTCGGAGGATTCCCCGCCATAACCGAGGCGGTACGGACAGTTGACCAGCGCGGCGTTCGGCGTCTTTCGCCGTTCACGGTGCCGTCTTTCCTTGTGAACCTCGCGGCGGGCCACATCTCGATCCGCTACTGCTTCAAAGGCCACATCGGCGCGCCGGTGACGGCGTGCGCCGCCGGTATTCAGGCGATCGGCGATGCGGCTCGTATTATCCGCGCCAATGAGGCCGACATCGCGGTGTGCGGTGGAACTGAAGCATGCATGAATGTCGTCAGCCTGGGCGGTTTTGCGGCGGCACGCTCTCTTTCAACCTCCTTCAATCACCGCCCTGATCAGGCTTCTCGCCCGTTCGACATGTCGCGCGACGGTTTCGTCATGGGCGAAGGCGCTGGCATCCTGGTCATTGAAGAATTGAGCCATGCGCTTGCGCGCGGTGCGAAACCGCTCGCCGAGGTCGTCGGCTACGGCACGACGGCGGATGCCTATCACGTCACTTCCGGTCCGGAGGACGGCGATGGCGCGCGTCGCGCGATGGAGATCGCGATTGCCCAAACCGGTATTTCCCCGCGCGAGATTCGCCATCTCAATGCGCATGCGACCTCCACGCCGGTGGGTGACCTGGGAGAAATCGAAGCGATCAAAAGCGTCTTCGGCACCGATTTCTCCATAGCCGTCAGCGGAACGAAGTCGGCGACCGGACACCTGCTCGGGGCCGCCGGCGGGCTTGCCGCGATCTTCACTATCCTGGCGCTCCGGGACCAGGTGGCACCGCCCACTCTCAATTTGAGCGCTCCCGATCCGGCCGGTGAAGGGATCGACTTCGTCGCGAACCGGGCCCGGGCAATGGAGATGGATTACGCGATCTGCAACGGTTTCGGTTTCGGAGGCGTCAATGCCAGCGCTCTATTCCGGCGCTGGACTGAACACGGCGCGAACGCTGGAGCCGCTCATGATTGACGCTTTTGCTGCGACCTTTCCTGCTTCGCCCAACTCACATTCGACCCAAAGAAAGTGATCTCCATGGATAAGCCCAGTCCTGGCGTCGCCCTCGTGACGGGGGCATCCTCCGGCATCGGGCACGCGACAGCCAACACCCTGCAGAATGCGGGCTTTCGTGTCTTCGGAACCAGCCGTCGCGCGGTCGTCGGGAGATCCGACGGCGTTACCATGCTGAGCTGCAACGTGACCGATGACGCATCCGTATCGAATCTGGTCGAGGAAGTGCTGACCGAAACCGGGCGCATAGACCTGCTCGTCAACAATGCCGGCATTGGGCTGCTCGGCGGCGCGGAAGAATCATCGACTGCGCAGGCCCAGGCGCTTTTCGACGTGAATGTCTTTGGCGTTATCCGAATGACCAACGCCGTCCTGCCGGCGATGCGACGCCAACGGAACGGTAGAATCGTGAATTTGAGTTCCGTGTTGGGGCTGATCCCGGCTCCCTACTCCGCTCTCTATTCGTCGACCAAACATGCCATCGAAGGCTATTCCGAATCGCTTGACCATGAACTGCGCTCGTTCGGAATTCGCGTGGTGTTGGTCGAGCCCGCCTATACGCGCACGTCATTTGAAGAAAATCTCGCCAGGCCCGATCAATTGCTTGATATCTATGGCACTGCGCGTGCCGATATGGATGTGATCCTGCGCAAAGCGATCGAAACAGGCGATGCTCCCGAGGTCGTAGCCAAGACGGTCTTGCAAGCAGCGACCGCCCCAGATCCAAGGAGGCGCTATGCAGCGGGGAAAATGGCTCGCCAGATCAGTCTTCTGCGCCGTTTCGTTCCCGAATCCGCTTTCGACAAAAGTCTGCGAAAGCAGAACGGCTTGCCGGTCTGATATCCGAGCGGGCGACAGCTGTCGGGGCTGAGCGGCTTCGGTCGTATGGCCGTCGAGCCGTCGCAACCGCCCGCCGCTCAGGCAGCGCTGCCGGTTCGGCGCGACGGGAGCCCCGCAGGATCGAAGGAGGCGGCGGCAGGACTGTCCAAATGCCCTGGTTCGAAGGTAAGCGCATCATGCATGGGTAGCGCTGCCGAGAAGAGAAATCCCTGGGCGATCATGCAATCGAGCGAGCGCAGGATCAGGCGATCGGCGTCCGTTTCGACCCCCTCGGCCATCACTTCTATTCCCAATGTCCGTCCGAGATCGATGACCGCCTTGACGAGCGCCTGATCTTCCACGGACTTGGCCAGATCGCGAACGAAGTCCTTGTCGATCTTGATCTTGCGGATCCGGCTGTCTTTCAGCGAAACCAGGGTCGAGAAGCCGGTGCCGAAATCATCCAGCACGATCGATATGCCCGCGTCCGCCAGGCGTTCCAGTTTTTCGTCAACCCTGTCGCGATCCACGGGCGCCTCTTCCGTGATCTCTATCTCGAGCATGGCCGCGGGAACGTTGTTTGCCCTGAGGCCGTCGAGGATCATGTCGTCGACATTGCCTGCCTCGAGCTCGCGGGGCGAGAGATTCATCGCCACGCGCACATCCTGGCGGCCCTTCCTCGCGAGCCCTTCGATCATGGAACAGCAGTTGAGAAATACGGTCTCCGTCAGCAAGGAAAGCAGACCGGTTTCACGCGCCGCTGTGACGATCTCCGGCGGCGGAATAGCCCCATGGACCGGGTGCTGCCACCGCAGCAGCGCTTCGAAGCCGACGACCGCATGGGTGTCCAGCCGCACGATCGGCTGGAACCATGAGCAAAGAGCGCCTCTCTCGATGGCCGCGCGCAGGTCGCGCTCGATGCAATGCTTGCGTTCGAGCCCGTGCTCGAGTTCGGCATCGAAGAGACAGTATTCGTTCCTGCCGCTATGCTTGGCCGCATAAAGCGCGAAGTCCGCGCGCAGCAGCATCTCCGTTAGTTGTGGTTTCTCCGACGCGTAGATGCCGATCGACGCGCCGACACGCACCGAATTCAGCGCCGGATCAGGATCCGCGATGGCCGCGATGATCAAGGATGCAAGCTCTTCCGTCGAATGCAGGGACCTCGGGGCGGGAAACAGCAGCACGAACTCGTCGCCGCCGATGCGCGCAATTGTTGCCCCCGGCGGGGCATGGTTCTCTATCCGGCGCGCGACCCTGACCAGCAGGTCGTCGCCGATGTTGTGACCATAGGTGTCGTTGACGGATTTGAAGCCGTCCAGGTCGATCAGCATGGCCACGAACGGGCCGTCGGAACGCCCGAGCCGGGAGATGGCCTGCTCAAGCCCGTATCTGTTGAGCAAATTCGTCAGCGGATCCCGCCTGGAATTCCGTTCCATCTGGGCGGCGAACGCCCTCGCCTCGTATTTGAGGCGGCTCGTCTCTTTGAAGCGGGCCTGTCCGAGAAGCGAGCTCCTGATCATTCCTCCGAGAAAAAGCAGGACCGTGAAACCGAGGACGTAATTCTCGATATTGCCTTTCGCCAACACGCATCCGGCAGTGATCAGCAGCGGCAGCGTCATGAAGTTGATTGAAGCCGGTGCGTATGACGCTCCGTAGGTGACCGAACCGGCCGACAGGCCCGCAAGAACGACCAGATAAAGCGGCGCCTGGGGCGTGGTGTACCCATCCGACAGCACGGCCAAAAAAGACCACGCGATGCCGGATGCCAGAGCCAACAGCCCGTAGAGGGAAAGTCGGACATCGACCGGCTTCCGCCCACTATCGGGCCCACTATCGGGAATGTCCGGCTGGGCAAGCGCCAGTCCTATGCGGGCGCCATTTATGATGCTGACCGCCGCAAACCACAGCACCGCCGCAAGGCCGCCGCCCGAGAGCATCTGCACGGCCAGGATCAGGGCCGAGAGCACCGTGCCGATGGGCATCGAAATGAAGAGCCCCGTCCTCAGGTCAGCGAACTGATCCCTGAGGATACCGGCTTCCACGGATTCGCTTTCGCCCTGTGGGCTGGGTCCAGGGCCAGGCTGCTTGAGATGTCCCATAATGCCAAATGGCTAAATGAGCGGGATGAAAATCACGTTAAGGATTTCAGCAGCTTACGGCGCATCAGGCAGAGATAGGCAGGCGCGACGTCCGCGGACTCTCCGTCATCGGAGTTGAGGCTGCCCACAGGTCCGGCCGAATGGACCGTCCTGACCCCGCCCCGCCGCTTCGATCTGATAGGATAGGACGCCGTCGATCGCTCGAAAGGCGCATCCGCATAGCGCAAGCCGGCAGGTTTGCACAAGCAGAGATCCCAGACCCGATCCGACGGTGCGGTCAGAACTGCGAAAATTTATCGGTCCGTTGGAAACCGATCTGAGGAAACTTCATCAAATCATCCGTCGGCCTCTACGGCCGGAGGAAAGGATGGGCGCGCCGATGTCGCGACATGGCCTCGAACCTTTCTTCACCGATTGGAGTAAGGCAGGCCAAGCGATCGTGTGATTGCCCAAAACATAGCCGGGAGTCAGTCTGGCATGGGGCAGGCTCCAATCGAATAGCGCAGGGAGAAGAAGATGGCTCAATACCAATCTAAATCGAACGGACCGGATTTGACCCAAGGCATCGCGCTATCCGACCTTCCCGATGGCGGAAAGCTGGTCGGTCACTGTGGCGATGAACAGGTGCTGTTGGTGCGCCGCGGGACAGAGGTCTTCGCAATCGGGGCGACGTGCACGCATTACGGCGGGCCGCTGGTTGACGGTCTTGTCGTGGAGGATACCGTTCGATGTCCGTGGCACCATGCATGCTTTGATTTGCGCACTGGCGAAGCCGTGCGCGCGCCCGCCTTCAATCCACTCGCCTGCTGGTCGGTGGACCAGCGGGATGATCGGATATTCGTGGGCGAGAAGCGCAAACGGATGGCTCACAAGCCCGCCAGCGGAGGCACTGGTCAGTTTGCCGGTAAAGTCGTGATCGTCGGCGGCGGCGCGGCTGGTTTCGCAGCCGCCGAAAGACTACGTCGCGAAGGCCATCAGGGCAGCATCCTCATGCTCAGCGACGACGAGGCGCCGCCCGTCGATCGTCCCAACCTTTCCAAGGACTACCTCGCCGGCAAGGCGCCGTCGGATTGGGTTCCGCTGCGTGGGGCAAGCTTTTATGCAAAGAACGACATCGATCTGCGTCTCAAAACCAACGTCGCCGACATCGATGTCCGGTCCGGCGAGGTCGTACTCGCGGATGGAAACCGGACTGCTTACGACCGATTGCTGCTTGCAACGGGAGCCGAACCGGTCCGCCTGACCATCCCCGGCGCCGATCAGCCACACGTTCATACGCTGCGCTCGTTCGCCGACTGCAGCACGATCATCGACCAAGCCAAGACTGCCCGCAGCGCCGTCGTGCTGGGCGCCAGTTTCATCGGTCTCGAGGTTGCCGCGTCCCTGCGCGCGCGGAACATCGAAGTTCATGTCGTCGCTCCCGACGAACGCCCCATGGAACGGGTCCTCGGGCCGCAAATGGGCGACTTCATCCGCAGCCTCCACGAGCAGAATGGCGTCGTGTTCCATCTCAAGGACACCGCGACCGGCATCGACGGCACGAACGTGCAACTGAGCAGCGGCCTTGCTTTGGCCGCGGATGTCACCGTCGCCGGCATCGGCGTGCGGCCGCGGCTCGGGCTCGCCGAAAAGGCTGGGCTCAGCCTCGACCGCGGCATCATCGTGGACTCCTTTCTGGAGACGAGCGTGCCGGGCATTTTCGCGGCCGGCGACATTGCGCGGTGGCCCGATCCCCACACTGGCGAAAACATCAGGGTCGAGCACTGGGTGGTCGCGGAAAGGCAGGGGCAAACGGCAGCACTGAACATGCTCGGGCACCGCGAGAAGTACACTGCCGTCCCGTTCTTCTGGAGCCAGCACTATGACGTCCCGATCAATTACGTCGGACATGCGGAGCCATGGGACGAGATAGCGGTGGAAGGCGACATCGCCGCCAAGGATTGCCTCCTGCGTTTCAAGCGCAAGGGACGCACACTGGCGGTCGCTTCGATTTTTCGCGACATCGAAAGCCTGACGGCCGAAATGGAAATGGAACGCCAGACAGCCAACTGATGAACCATGCAGGAGCAGGTTAGAGCACTGGTCTTGCCGCGGCGCGACCGGGTTTATCACAGCTGCGCTCATCCTGGTGTCGGACCTGGCAGAGACGGGCTGTATTACCTTGGCGTTGGGAGAAATAGAGAGACCTTCAACCGCGGCGCGAAGAAGCAACGCAAATAGGGCTGATTGGTTATGACGTAATTATTCTCGCAGATATGGTATTGGTCGTCTGGCGATTCCTGCACCCGGTCTCGCGGGATGTTGAAATCATCGGGCAAATAAGTATAGCCACCGTCACCCTTGGACCGCACCGACGACTGAGGTATGGCGCGGCAATCATGACCGCCGCAACACTTGAATTTCGTCACCGGATCAACCTTGTTTTCATACCAGTCATGGGCGTTGGCGCCTGTTGCGGCGGCAACGCACATGGCTATGAAGATGACCCTTCGCACGGCATTCCTCCTATGCAGAGGCGCTGCTCATTCGAGCATCATGTATATTAGCGTTCCGCTGAAAATGCCATTGGTCCGCGAATGCCCGGCAAAGCCCTAGCGAGCGATGTTCGGCCCTGGTGAGACCAGGACACCAGGTCTTCCGCCTTCGCCACTCAGATCAGCCTCTGCCCGCCATCGATGTGGATCGTCTCCCCCGTCATAAACTCGTTCTGCATCAGATAGAGATAGGCGCCACATCGGCTGGCGTAGCCTCGCCGACGATCTCGTCCCGTGTCCACCCAGCCGGACCAGACGATTTCTTCGGTGCTCCTGATCGGGTTGCGCATCATGCTGACAAAATCTGTCACTGCCATGCGCTATCTATGCTCATCCAAACCAACCAACAAAGGACAAGTAAAATGAGCAGTGACCCCAGCCTCGCACTCCAGGTCGCTTTGGCCTACCACGACGCCTGGAAGACCCAACGATCATGCGACAGTCATGAAAGTCGTGGCGGACGACGTTGTGTCTGAAACGCCGTTCGGCCTCATCGAAGGCGGCGCCGCTCTGCATAGGTCCGAATCGGATTTCGCCGGCATGCTCAAAGGGGCAACGATGGTGGCCGCGTTCGGCGACGAGACCACGGCACTCCTCATGTATTACACCCACACCCATCCCCTCCCCAGCGTCCTCTCGGCGAAGTACTTCACGGTCGAGAACGGGAAGATCACAGCGATCAAGGCGCTCTTCGACAAGAGCGTGTTCGGCGCACAGTGAAAACGGCTCAGCCGCACTGACGCGCACAATCCTACAGAAAGTACTCTCATGATTACCAACAATGCTACGACGGGCCGCTACGGGCGGCTCGTCGCTGACGCCTTGCTGCGCCCGGCTGGTGCCAGCGATGTCGCAACCGCCACACTCAAGGGGAGCGGCGTGCGATGAAACGGATCCAATACCATCAGTATGGCGGCCCGGAAGTGATGCGGCTCGAGGACTTCGAGCTTCGCACGCCGGGCAAGAGCGAGGTTGCGGTGAAGGTCAGCTTCGCCGCCATCAACCCGATCGACTGGAAGATTCGCGCCGGTCACCTGAAGATGGTGACCGGGAAGAAACTCCCGCGCGCCCTTGGCAGCGACATCTCCGGCATCGTGATTGCGATCGGCCCGGGCGTCACCCGCTTCAAGGTGGGCGACGCCGTGTTCGGATCCGTCCAGATCAAGGAGGGTGGCGCAATTGGTGAGGGTGCGATCGCACTAGAGACCTTTCTCGCCAAAAAGCCTGCCTCCGTGTCCTTCGAGAAGGCCGCGTGCCTCGGCACGCCTGGGATAACGGCTTGGAACGGCCTTGTCGGCAAAGCCAATCTCAAGGCGGGCGCTCAGGTCTTCATCAACGGCTGCACCGGTGCTGTCGGTGAATCCGCCGTCCAGATCGCGCGGATGCTCGGGGCCAAGGTCTCGGGAAGCTGCAGCCTGCAGCAGAGGCAACGCGCTGAGGAGATGGGTGTCAGCCGCATCTATGACTATCGCACGACCGATCTCTCGCAGATCAGCGATCGGTTCGACGTCGTGTACGACACAGCCGCCACGATGACAGTTGCAGTCGGGCTCGGTCTGCTCCGCAAGGGTGGCGTGTATCTCGACATCAATCCGACACCGGGCAAGTTCATCCGCGCGATGTTCGACCGCAGGCTCAAGCCGATCGTCTGCACCGCGCGGGCCGACATCATGGAAGGGCTTGCCCACGCGGCTGCCGACGGAAAGCTCCGGCTTCCGGTCGCCGAGATCGTTCCGCTCGAAGATGCGATCGCGCTGGTCGCTGCCCTGGAGCAGGGGCGCAAGCTCAACGGAAAAGCGCTCGTGTCGATGTCTTGAGCAACCCCCTGCCAAAATCTGTCATTGGCTTGTAAGATTGTCTCATGTCTAAGAGCAATCGGCTTTTCGATCTGATGCAGATGCTGCGCCGGCACAATGGTCCCGTGCCGGGCACCGAACTCGCGCGCGAGGCCGGCGTTTCCTTACGCACCATCTACCGCGATATCGGCACCCTCCAGGCAATGGGCGCCGATATCGAGGGGGAGCCAGGCTTCGGATACGTGCTGAAGCCTGGCTTTCTGCTGCCGCCGCTCATGTTCTCGCAGGACGAACTCCATGCGCTCGCGCTCGGCGCGCAATGGGTCGGGCGCCAGACGGACGACGGCCTTGCCTTCGCAGCCCAGAACGCAATCGCCAAGATTGGTGCGGTGCTGCCGACGGAATTGCGGCACCTCCTGACAGACAACGCCTTTTCACGTCGGGCGCAACCGGCCAGAGACGCCAGCCGTGGATCCGGGGCTGCTTCGTCAAGCCATGCGCGAGCAGATCAAGCTTCAGATCGTCTATCGGGATCCGCAGGGCAACGAGACCCTGCGCGTCATCTGGCCAATCATGCTGGGCTTCATCGAGTCGAAGCGGTTCGTGGCCGGCTGGTGCGAGCTTCGGGCGGATTTCCGGACGTTCCGGGCTGATCGTATTGAACGAGTTCAGTTGATCGAAGAACGTTATCCCGGTCGACGCCGGGACTTGGTGAAGAAATGGCGGGAACAAGTCGCAGACGCCGCAAGCCTGTCTGACGTGTGACCCATCCGGCCGATTTCGCGCTTTCGGAGATCGCGCCGTTTCCCGCAAAGGTCACATCAGCCTCTGCCCGCCATCGATGTGGATCGTCTCCCCCGTCATGAACTCGTTCTGCATCAGATAGAGATAGGCCGGCGCCACGTCGGCCGGCGTCGCGACCTTTCCCGCCGGAATACGCTCGCCCATCTGGTCGAAGTAGCCGGCCTTGGCCTCGCCGACGATCTCGTCCCACATCTCGGTGTCGACCCAGCCAGGCGAGACGATGTTGACCCGCGTCGGGGCAAGCTCCAGCGCCAGCGCACGGGCGAAATAGGTGAAGGAGCCGGCTACCGCCGAGACGACCGAGCCGCCGGGGACCGGCGGCCGGTCCTTGTTGATGCCGGAGGTGAAGGTCATGGAGCCTCCTTTCCTCAGCGTACGCACGGCATGCTTGGCCAGCATCACCGCGCCGATCAGCTTGCCGTCGACGAACTGGCGTACGAACGCCATGTCCGTCTTGCCAATCGGGAAGTTGGGGGGCGGCGTGCCGGCCGTCGCGACCAGATGATCGAAGGCGCCCACCGCGCCGAACAGGCGGGCGACATCCGCCTCGTTCGCCATGTCAGCGGCAATCGCCGTCACCCGCCCTGCCCCGGCGAGCCTTTTTTCGGCGGCCTTGAGCTTCTCCGCCGAGCGGCCGACGATTGCCACCTCCGCGCCGCTTTCCAGCGCGGCCGCCGCCACGCCGAAACCGATGCCGGAGCTGCCTCCGACGACAATGATCCTGCTTCCCGTGAGCGCAGCCATGGGGTTCCTCCGTCTTTTCAGCTATGGGGTTGAGAATTACGCGCGGCCGGCGTGGGCCGCCTCGATATCGGCGAGGATGATCTTGCTCATCGAGTACATCGCCTGCCGCGCCCGGTCGGCCTTCTCGCGGTCCGGATCGTTCATCAAGCGCAGCGCCGGTTCCGGGATGATCTGCCAATAGACGCCGAACTTGTCCTGCAGCCAGCCGCAGGGTTTTTCCGAGCCGCCGCCCGCAGTCAGCGCGTTCCAGTAGTAGTCGGTCTCGGCCTGGTCCTTCGTCTCGATATAGAGCGAGATCCTCTCGTTGAAGGACGGCATCGAGCCGGCGTTAAGCGCGGTGAAGCGCTGGCCTTCGAGCTCGAAGTCGAAGATCGCGTGCGGCACGGTCTTGTTGGTGCCGCCGACGAAATCCGTGAACTCGATCGACCCGAGCGCCCGGCCGTTCCTGAAGACCGACAGATAGAAGTCGCGCGCCCCTTCGGCATTGAGGTTGAACCACAGGAAGGGATGAACGGTAGCCATGTTGTCCTCGCAGGTTTGATCGTTGGGGTGAGCTTTGATCACAAGTGCTGTGAGGATTTTTGACTGGAAAATGCCCGGTAGACAAACCAAAATTTGGCAAGTATTTGTTACTAACGCTCACAAATAGATTTCGCCATGGCCCGCGGACTGCCGCCACTGAATGCATTGCCGGCCTTCGAGGCCGCCGCCCGGCATCTGAATTTCTCCAGGGCGGCGGACGAGCTCAACGTCACGCATGGCGCCATCAGCCGGGCGGTAAAACATCTCGAGGACCAGCTCGGCGTGCAGCTCTTCGAGCGCGCGACGCGTTCGGTGCGGCTCACCCCAGTCGGCGAGCCTTACGCGCTGGCCGTGCGCGAAATGCTCGACCAGCTTGCCTTGGCCACCCGGACGGCGACGTCGCGTCTTTCGGGCTCGACCTTGAATGTCAGCACCTCCGACGGTTTTGCCGGAAAATGGCTGGTGCCCCGGCTCTACCGCTTCCATCGCGCGCATGGCGACATCGACGTGCGCGTCTCGACCACCGGCAAGCTCACCAATTTCCGTGGCGACGGCATCGATGTCGCCATCCGCTATGGCGGCGGGCACTATCCCGGGCTGACGTCGGAATTCCTTACCGGCGAGGAGGTGTTTCCCGTCTGCAGCCCGAAGCTCTTGGAGGGGCCGCATCCTCTCAGGAAGCCCGCGGACCTCAAGCATCACACGCTGATCCGCGACGGCTACCGGATCGACTGGGCGGCCTGGCTGGCCAGCGCCGGCGTCGAAGGCGTCGACCCGAACAGCGGGCTCACCTTCGATTCCGCCACCTTCGCGGTGGAATCCGCCGTTCAGGGCGAAGGCGTGGTGCTCGGCCGCACCATGCTCGTTTCGGCCGACCTCGCCACTGGCAGGCTGGTCCGGCCATTCGACCACGCGCTGAAAGCCGTCTCCAGCTTCCACCTCGTCTACCCGCCGGAAGCGATCCGCCAGCGCAAGGTCAAGGCGTTTCGGGATTGGCTGTTTTCGGAGATCGAGCCGGGCTGAAGCTGCCGAAAATCCGCAGCTTGCGCGGACATGCCGGTTGCGCGATGGTGGGCAATGATCGTCGGTGCGTATCTGAACCACAAATTGGAATGCCCGTTTTGCGGTGTGATCCGGTTGCAGATTCCGGCCGATGCTCAGCCCGCCACCCGAATCCATTGCGCCGAGTGCGGCGAATATCTGGGTACGTGGGATGAACTCCAGACTGACTTCGAGCGCCAGGGCGGCACTGACGGAGTATTCCGTCTGGACAAGGGACGTATCCAGAAGCTCGCTTCCAGCAAATGACGAGCCGCCGCCCGCAAGGCCACGCCGGGGTCCGTGAATTGACGGGAACAAACCCCTGACTTGAACGTTGCGCCGCCATAGGGGACTCGCCATGGCGCACAAATCTGAAAATCAATCACAGGAATCCGTCGTCCAACGGCTTGTTCAGGAGATCGGCATTACCGAAGCGCAGGCTTTGGAACTCATTTCTTTCCTGGGCCTGAACTGGGGTTCGCTCGTTCGCGAAGCGAAGGCGCTGTTGCGCAAGCTGTAGCCTGTTCGAGCCGGATTCGGCTTTCTCGACCCCATTCCAAAACGCGCGCTGAAAAGCTTCGCGGCGATACATTAGCAACCGCTTGACAAAGCAGACGGCCGCGCCACCCTTCCTTCATGGCCACAGGCATCAAGGTCGGCGACGAGGTCGCCATTACAGCAACTGTTCGGCGGCGGGTGACGGAGGACCGTGTCAGCGTGTCGATCCCATCCTACGGCCAGCCGCATTCGATCGTCGACCGCACGTCAACCGTGAAGAGAGGCCAGCCGATCGAGCTTGTCGGAGATGTAACCTGCGTCAATGGGGACCGAGTGACGGTGAAGCTCGGCGTGCCGGTCACAGTGGACATCGATAAGGTCAGGCTGGTGACCGCCCATAAGCCTCCCGCGCGAAAGGCGCCGCTGATCGACCGGCCGGAGTGAGGAAGACTTGGGTCTGTCGGCAATTCCGCACGGAAACCGTTTCACGCTTTTCCTGAAAGTGCACCCAGCCAAAGCCCGCCCGGGGAGGACTGCGGGCGGGCTTCTGCAATTGAGCGAGACGAATGACTCGCTCGCGGACCATGGCCCTCATTCAGAGCAGAGGGAGTTTGCCGTTTCGCTACGCACCGAACTGCAAAGGCAGCAGAAAGTTCCCTATTGCGCCGGGACATTCCCGCACGCCCTGATCTTGACGGCCAAAACCCATAAACCCATATCGCAGCCAGGCGCGGACCGCTGTGAGCCCCTGCCTATCCCAAACTCAAATTGTTCGTTCGACTTGGAGGATCTTATGAACGATCGGATGTTTGACAGCCCTGTTTTCGTGAAGAGCGGCAACGGCCTTATCCAGGAAATCGCGTGCCTCGAAGACGCCCTGGAATTTCTCTACGAATGGCCCAGGAACAGACGCGGCACCATCTACGAGACCGCCCTGCGTGCCTGCCAGCGAGCATTCGACAGCAGTTATCCGCTGACGGCCGCTAGAGATGCGTTTTGCGGTTTCGCAAAGTCCGTCAAAATCCACGAGGAAGTGAACGTCGCCTTGCCTTGGATGACCGGCAAAGGCGGCGGTCGCGGCGGCGGAGTGGTTGCGTAGAGCGTCGCAGAACGGAGCAGTCGCGATGCTTGCCGAACCGTTCGAAAAGCCCATCCGCGTCTGGGTCGGACTGGGATTCCCGCGTCAGTTGAATACTGTCGCAGACGCCTATCAATTTGTCGTCGACTGGTGTGGCAACAGCCCCGAGCAGAAGGCGGCAATCCGTGCTTGCAAGGCCGCGCTGGCAGGGGATATCGACGCAGAGACAGCGAGAGGTGTCTTCGTTGCCTTTGCTCGCAAGAAGGACATCCTTATCGAGGATGGAGCAATTCCTCCCGCAACAGGAAAAGCCCGGCCGAAGCATGCTTGATGTGACTGAGGCGGCGACTGACGCCGCCTCGTTCATCTGGCGGGCCAGCTGCCTTTCGGCTGGCTCTGCGGGGCTTTGGGCCCTCAAATGGGGCAACCGACGGCATGGGCGGGGGGCGTTGGGGAGCCGCCGGTCACCAGGACGAGGGGCCATGGAATCAGAAAAATGCATAGGCCCTTATACAATCATGCCAGCAATTCGCGTTCTTGGGAACTGGTTCCGGCTTAAAATTCAAACTCATATGCCCAAGAGTGCACATTCGCGGTGATCTTCGCACGACTCTCGTGACAGGAACCAGATCGGCCGCGCCGCGTCATAGAGACAGGTCCTGTCGAAGTTCCGGAGTGACGTCGATGGTAAGGCTCCTTCTCGTCGTCGCGGTGGCCCTCACGCTCGCATGCAGCGGGGCGCAGGCTGCCAAGCTGGAGTTCGACGCGGTCAATCAGGCGCAGTTCAGCGAGGGCGAGCCGAAGGGCGTCGATCCGATGCTGCTCAAGGCGCAGATTCTTCTCGATCGCGCCCGCTTCTCGCCCGGCCTGATCGACGGCCGCCTTTCCGACAATTTCGCCAAGGCCGTCGCGGCCTTCCAGGCGGCGAACGGGCTGCCGTCCGACGGCAAGCTCACGCGCGAGACCTGGAACAAGCTCGCGGCAACCTTCGCCGGCCCGGTGCTGACAAATTACGAGGTCACGGCCAAGGATGTGCGCGGGCCCTTCACCAGGCGTATCCCTGCGCGCATGGAACGAATGGCGCATTTGAAGCGGCTCGGCTACCGCAACGCGCGGGAGAAGCTAGCCGAGCGTTTCCACCTCAGCGAACAAGTGCTGAGAATGCTCAATCCCAAAACCGGTTTGAGGAAGGCCGACACAACGCTGGTGGTGTCTGATGTCGGCCGAGGCGATCCTCCCGCAGCAGTCGCCAGCGTCGAGGTCGACAAAGCGTCCCGCCAGGTGCGCGTGCTCGATCCTTCGGGCAAGCCGCTCGCGGTCTACCCAGCCTCGATCGGCAGCGAGGAAAAGCCGGCGCCGAGCGGCGCGGCGGAGGTCAGGCGCGTGGTCCACAACCCGACCTATCACTACGATCCGAAATTCGCCTTCAAGGGGATCAGGACCAAACGGCCGTTCACCATTGCCAAGGGGCCGAACAATCCGGTCGGATCGGTCTGGATTGACCTCTCGATCGAAAGCTACGGCATCCACGGCACGCCCGATCCCGGCAAGATCGGCACGACCTTCTCGCATGGCTGCATCCGCTTGACCAACTGGGACGCCGAAGACCTCGCCGCCATGGTCAAGCCGGGCACGAAAGTCGACTTCAAGGACGAGACCGCGCAGGACGGGCAAGCGCAGTGAAATGCCGCCAGTTTGCCACTCCGCCCAAGCGGACCGCTGCATAAGCCCAGCTTATCGTCACCCCTAGTTTTTCAGAACGTTACATGTCCTTCCGTCGCCTGTAGCTTCGGCGGCGCTCTTTGAAAACGGTCCGGATTTGGTGATTTGATGCAGACACATGCGAGAGTGGTGATCGTCGGCGGAGGCTGCGTCGGCGCCGGCATCTTGTATGGCTTGGCCAAGCGCGGCTGGACCGACGTGGCGCTGCTCGAGCGCACCCAATTGACGGCCGGCTCGACCTGGCATGCGGCAGGCCTCGTCCCGTCCTATGCCCGCAACATCAATGTCGGGCGGATGATCAAGAAGACCATCGAGATCTATGAAGGGCTCGAGGCCGAGACCGGGCAGCCGGTCGGCTGGCACAAATGCGGCCAGTTGCGCATCGCCAATTCCAGGGATCGGCTCGACGAGTTCAAGAGCTATATGAGCGTCGCCGACGTCCAGGGCATGCGGGCGCAATTGCTGACGCCGGCGGAGGCCAGGGAGCTCTGCCCGCTTCTCGACAACGACCATATGCTCGGCGCGCTCTATCATCCGGACGACGGCCATATCGCGCCGGCCGACGTGACCCATGCCATGGCCAAAGGCGCGCGGGATCTGGGCAGCAAGGTCTATCTCAACACCGAAGTCACCGGGTTCAAGCGGACGCCCGGTGGCGAATGGCTCGTGCAGACGAACAAGGGCGACATAACCTGCGAGCACGTGATCTGCGCCACCGGCAACTATGCGCGCCAAACCGGCGCGTTGCTCGGCCTCGACATCCCGGCGATCCCGATCCTGCACCAGTACTGGATCACCGAAGCCGTGCCGGAGGTCGTGGAGCGCAAGCGGCAGGGACGTCCCGAAATGCCGATCCTGCGCGACGAGGGTTTTGAGGGGTATCTGCGCGAAGAAGGCGACGGCCTGATGTTCGGGCCTTATGAGCGCACCGAGCACCTCAAGCTATTCGCGGAGGACGGCGTCCCCGCCTGGTTCGGCGCCGATCTTGTCGAGGAGGATTTCGAGGCGGTGTCGTGGAACTGGGAGCAGGCACTGCAGCTGGTTCCGGAGCTGGGACGAGTGGGCATCAAGGCCAATGTCCGCGGCCCGTTCCAGATGACCGCGGACGAGCTGCCCTTGATGGGGCCGGCCTGGGGCCTGCCCAATGTGTGGCTGGCCGAGGGCGTGCCGGGCGGTATCCTGTGGGGCGGCACGATCGGCTACTATCTGTCGGAGCGGATCGTCGAGGGCGGCAACAGCCTCGACACGTCCGATCTCGACCCGCGCCGCTTCGGCGACTATGCCAACAAGGCCTGGACGCGCGAAAAGGTCCGCGAGGCCTGGGGCACGCATGCGGAACAAAAATATCCCGGACAGGACATGCCCGCCGCCCGGCCGCAGAAGACCGCGCCCTCCTATGCGAGGCTGACCGAGCTCGGCGCGGTCTGGGGCGTGCTCAACGGCTGGGAAATGCCCAACTGGTTCGCGCCGAAGGGCGTCGAGGCCAAGGACCAGTATAGCTGGCGCTGGACGCCCAAGGGGAATTTCGTCGCCGAGGAAGTCCAGGCGGTGCGCAACGCCGTCGGCCTGGTCGAGATGACCCCGATGACCAAGTTCGAGGTTTCGGGGCCGAACGCTGCCGCCTGGCTCGACAACATCCTCGCCAACCGGCTGCCAGCGGCCGGCCGGGTGACGCTCGCGCATCACCTCACGGTGGGAGGCGGCGTGCAGGCGGAATACATGATCGCTCGCCTCAAGGACGATCTCTTCTACCTTATCTCGACGCCGCGCGCGGAGCGCTGGAATTTCGACGATCTCTCAAGACTGCTTCCCGCCGACGGCAGCGTCAGCCTGAGGAACGTCACCAACGACCGCGGCTGCTTCACGGTCGTTGGCCCCAAGGCGCGCGAGGTGCTGCAACCGCTGTCGGAGGTCGAACTTTCGAACGAAAGCTTCCCATGGTTCAGCGTGAAGACCGGCAGCGTCGCTCTGGCCAGCGACGTCAGGCTGCTGCGCGTCAACTATGAAGGCGAGCTCGGCTGGGAGCTCTATCATCCGCTACACTACCAGCGGCAGCTGCTGGACGCGATCCTGAAGGAGGGCGAGAAGCACGGCATGCGGCTCGTCGGGCTGCATGCGCTGGAGTCGCTCAGGCTCGAAAAATCCTATCGCGCCATGTATCGCGACATGAATCCTGAGCTCAACGCGCTGGAGAGCGGGCTCGAGCGTTTCATCCGCCTCGACAAGGGCGATTTTGTCGGGCGCGACGCGGTGCTGAAATACAAGGCAAGGGGCGACCAGCGCCGGTCGGTCACGCTCAGAATTGAAACCGACGGCGCGAGCACGCTCGCTTCCGAGGGCCTCTACATCGACGGCGCGCTGGTCGGGCGCATCACGTCGGGCGGCTATGGCTACGCGCTCGGGCATGACGTGGCGCTGGCGCTCTTGCCGGAGCGTCTCAGCAAGCCCGGCACGAAGCTGGACGTCGCGATCCTGGGGGAATGGAAGGTCGCCGAGGTGATCGCGGATTCGCCTTACGACCCGACCTCGGCCAGGGCGCGGATGTAATCAGACCATCGAGCACGGGAGATGGGAAGCTTGATACCGGAGACGATGAAAGCCGTTCTCCTGACCGGACATGGCGGTTTCGACAAACTCGTCTACCGCGAAGTGCCGGTGCCGAAGCCTGGCGAGGGTGAACTGCTGATCGAGGTCGCCGCGGCCGGGATCAACAACACCGACATCAACACGCGCATCGGCTGGTATTCAAAAACGGTGACGTCCGAAACCGCCAGCGGCGGCGCGGGAGGCTTTGCCGCCGTCGACGACGCGGATGCGGGCTGGTCCGGCACGGCTCTCGAGTTCCCGCGCGTCCAGGGCGCGGATGTATGCGGCCGCGTCGTCGCCGTCGGCAATGGCGGCACGGCCGAACGCATCGGAGAACGCGTCCTGGTGCGCAACATGCTGCGCACCTATGTCGGCTATCGCCCCTACGGATGCTGGACGCTCGGCAGCGAGTGCGAAGGCGGCTTCGCGCAGTTCGTGGTGGCTCCCGCGCGGGAAACCTACACCGTGCGCTGCGACTGGAAGGACGAGGAACTGGCCGCTGTGCCATGCGCCTATTCGACGGCGGAGAACATGCTGCACAGGGCACGCGTGGGGACCGAGCGCGTGCTGGTCACCGGTGCTTCGGGCGGCGTCGGATTGGCGGCGGTTCAACTGGCCAGGCGCCGTGGCGCGACGGTCATTGCGGCCTGTTCGGCGTCCAAGGCGGCGGCGGTGCTGGCGCAAGGAGCGGATCGGACGATCGATCGGGACGCCGACCTGAGAGAAACTCTCGGCGCGGGATCGGTCGACGTTGTCATCGACGTCGTCGGCGGACCTCGGCTCCCGCAATTGCTCGATACGCTGCGGCGCGGCGGCCGATATGTGGTGGCGGGCGCCATCGGAGGCCCGATCTCCGAAATCGACCTGCGTACGATCTATCTCAACGACCTCACCCTTTACGGCTGCACTTTCCAGGAAGACGAGGTTTTTGAGAACCTCGTCGGATACATCGGGCGGAACGAGTTCAGGCCACTTGTCTCGCGGGTCTACCCGCTGCGGGAGATCGTCAAAGCCCAGCAGGACTTCCTCTCGAAAGCGTACCCCGGAAAGCTCGTCCTAGTGCCTGAGCGCGACAGCTCGACGTCAGGCTGACGCGATTTTGTCGTAGCGACGACGCAGGCGACCGGTCATCTTTGCACCGCCACGGATCGTTCCGCCCTGCCCTGCGTTGATCACCACGCACGGAGGAAACAGCAATGGACGACGATCGGATCGAGAAGATCAGACAGCGCGCCTACGAGATCTGGCAGCGCGAGGGCAGCCTCGATGGCGACCATGAGCGGCACTGGCATCAGGCCGAGATGGAAATCGATCGCGAAGCGGCCCTGCCGCTGACGGCGGACGACGCGCTGCCTGAAACGCGAGGGTCCGGCAGCGCTGATGTGCTGACGGTCGAGGCGCTGGCTGAGCGCACCGGGATCAGCAGCGGGCAGGCGCAGGAACTGCTCGATCGGCTGGGCAACGACCGGGCCGCGATCGAGCAGGCGGCGCAGAGCATCCAGGCGCGGACAAGGCCCTAAAGCGCGTCGCGATCTTTCAGATTCGCTCCATGTGCTTTAGGTTTTCGATTTTACGCATGTCTTTATCCCGTAACCGGTTCCCACTTTCGGGAGACATGCTTTAACCGCGAAGCGCCAGACAACAGCCTCTCCGCACGATAGCGGCATGGGAAGCCGCTTGTTTGTGACACGCGCCTGCATTGTACTTTCCAGGATCCAAACCTTGGGGAGGCAAGGCGATGACCTGGAAAGCGGCGGCGGTTTCCTTGGCGGCGGCGATGTCGATGGATGGGGCGATGTGTGGCCAGGCGCTGGCCTGGGGCCAGGAAGGCCATGCCGTGATTGCCGAGATCGCGCAGCACAGGCTGAGCAAAGACGCCTATGGGGCGATCGAGCAGCTCTTGCGTTCGCATCTCAAGCTGAAGCTGCCGGCGACGGTCTCTCTGGCCTCGGTCGCGAGTTGGGCCGACGACTATCGCGCCGAGAACCACAAGGAGACGTCGAACTGGCATTTCGTCGACATTCCGCTGGCGTCGAAGCCCGGCGACACGACGGCCGGCGCCACCGCTTACGACCCGGCACGCGATTGCAAGGACGATGCGAGTTTCGGCACCTGCCTGATGAAGGCGCTGCCGGCGCAGGAGAAAATCCTTGCCGATCCGAAGAAGAGCGACGAGGAGCGCTGGAAGGCGCTCGCCTTCGTTGTCCATCTGGTCGGCGACCTGTCGCAGCCGCTGCACTGCGTCGAGCGGATGGACAACAACCAGGGCGACCAGGGCGGCAACACGCTGACGGTCACCTTCAACGTCTCGCGGCCGAAGCCGGACGGTTCCACCTACCGCGACCTCACCACCTTCCATGCGGTGTGGGGTTCGAGCCTGATCCTGTTCAAATACTATGATTGGGGCAAGGTCGCGCTCGACCTCGAGACCGAGGTCATCCCCAATCTCGCGCCGATGCCGGCGGCTGACCAGACGCCTGAGAAATGGCTGGCCGCCTGCCACGCAGCAGCGGAGGACGCCTATCGCGCCCTGCCCAAGGGCACGTCGATCAAGTCGGACAACCCGCACGAGGTGATCCTCGACCAGGCCTATTTCGAAAAATTCTCGCCGGTCGCCGTCGAGCAGCTCGCGCTCGGCGGACTGCATCTGGCCGCCGTGCTCAATGAGACGCTGGCGGTTGACAAGTAAGCGGCGGAGAAAGGCCACTTCTGGAGAAGTGCCGCTGACTTGGAGCGGCTCAGCTTTGATGGGGCTGACCCGCTCCAAGCCTGCCCCGCCAAGCGGCGATTGCCGCGCGGCCCGCGCGGATGCATAGTCGGGAGACGGCAATGGCGCCTGGCTCGACCGGCGGAAATGGCCATGAACGACGAAAAAGACAATCCCGGCGTCGCGGTGTTCCCGCCGCTGCTGTTCCTTGTAGCGCTGATCCTTATTCTGGCGCTGCGCTATGTCTGGCCGCTGGCGATCGGCGGCAGACCGCTGACCATGGTGCTGGGCATCGCGCTTGCGGCCCTTGCGATCGCCATCATCGCCTGGGGCCGCATGACGATGCAGCGCGGGGGCACCAATATCGACCCGACGAAGCCGACGCTGGCGATCGTCACCGGCGGCCCGTTCGGCTTCAGCCGCAACCCGCTCTATGTCGGCCTGATGGGGCTGCTTCTCGGGATCGGGCTCGTGTTCGATACCTGGTGGGGCGTGCTCGCTCTCGTCCCGATCTTCCTCGTCCTGCATTCCGGCGTGGTGCTGCGCGAAGAGGCCTATCTGGAGCGCAAGTTCGGCGAGCCCTATCGCGCCTACAAGGCGAGCGTGCGCCGCTATCTCTAAGGCGATGCCGCGCACCTGATCCATGCGATCGGCCCAGCAGGTGGGCGTGTTTCGGCCGTCAGCCCTTCATCGAGTTGCTGAATATCTGCACGCCGACGCGCTCGTTGCGCCGCCAGCGCACCACGGCGCGATAGACGGCATCGTCGTCGGGAACAATCAGCGTGAAGCGGTCCGGCAGTTCCACCTGCGGCCCGACGCGCAGTTCGGCGCCATGCTCGTGCTGGTTTCGGATGGAGCACCGGATGCTGGCGTCGCTGGTGACGATCGTGGCCTGCTTCAGCACGAATTCTCGTGAATGAAGACGGCGCTCTGCGTGGGGAAAGGTGGCCATGGTGCACTCGTCCCGGAACTCTTCGGCGGGCTCAGCTTCCCAACCGCGACGCTGTACCATAGCAGCGAGGCCTTTCCGATCCGTTAGCGGTTGCTAATCGCTGTCGGCTGGAGGCGAGCCCATTTCCGCAGACTTTGCAGCCCGAAGTTGGCGTCGGCAACAGGCCACCGAGCAGACGCCCTTTCTTCAATACGCATGCGCGTGGTGATGGCCTTCCGGCTCCATCATGGCGAAAAGCAGATTCTCGCTGTTGGTGCCGGCCGCGAGCTGCAGCCTGGCGCTGAACTCATGCGGCTCGGCCGGGGCGACGAGGCTCTGCAGATAGTGATGATCGCCGCCGACCGGCGACAGCGGCAGGCGCTCGACCCTACCGCCAGGCCGCTCGATGGCGACATGCGCCTGCAGCCCCTCGGCATGGCGCGACAGGCGCAGCCGCATGCGTTCGCCCTGCGGCGTGTCGACGATCTCCAGGAGCCCGCTGGCGAGCTTGCCCGACACCAGGAACGGATCGGGAGCGTGATGGTGGGCACCTTCGGCCTGCGGCCCGGCGAAACGGACCGTGGCGACGTCGAGCGCGGGAATGTGGACAAAGAGCTCGGCTTTCAGCGATGCGGCGATGTTGTTTGCCGCGGCGAGCAGCAGACCGTCATTGACCGCAATCGCCACGTCGACATGCAGCTTGTGGCCGAGCCAGCGGGCCTTCGCCTCGACCACCTTCTCGATGCCTACGACATGTTCGGCAGCATGATGGATCTCGTCGACCAACCCGGGCTCCACCCCGTCCAACATCCGGGTCAACACCGACCGCGCCGACTGCCACACAATGCCAAAGATGGCGACGGTGATGATGAGGCCGATGATCGGATCCGCAAGCGGATAGCCGATCCAGACGCCGATCGCGCCTACGACGACGGCGAGGCTGGTGAGCCCGTCGGTGCGGGCATGATAGCCGTCGGCGACCAGCGCGGCGCTGTTGATCTGCCGGCCGACGCGAATGCGGAACACCGCCACCGTCTCATTGCCAAGAAAGCCGATGACGCCGGCAGCGGCAAGCCAGCCAAGGAACCGCACCGGCTGGGGATTGAGCAGGCGGTCGATCGCCTCGTTTCCGGCGACAATCGCGCTCCCCAGGATGATGAGAACGATGACGATGCCGGCGAGGTCCTCGACCCGACCGAGGCCGTAGGTAAAGGTCCGGGTCGGCTTGCGGCGCGCCATCGCGAAGGCGATCCAGAGAGGTATGGCGGTGGTCGCGTCGGCAATGTTGTGGATGGTGTCGGCGAGCAGCGCCACGCTGCCCGAAATCGCGACGACGGTAACCTGCAAGGCAGCGCTGACCGCCAGGATGACGAAGGACCATTTGATCGCCCAAATGCCGCGATCGGTCGTCGCGATCGTGGCGTCGATCACGCCATGCGTATGACCGTGCGGACCGTGATGATCATGGCTGTGCCCGCCATAGGTATGTCCATGCGCCCCGAACCCGAACCAGTCCAGAATTCTTGCCCACATGGTGGCCTCACAGATATTTGGTGAGCTGCTTCAGCTCCTTGAGCGTGTCCCTGGTCGGCTCGCCGCCTTCGACCAGGCAATGCTCCATGTGGTCGTGGATCAGCTCGCGCTTGGCGTTGCCGACGGCGCTTTCGACGGCATGAAGCTGTTGCGCCAGATCGAGGCAGGAGCGCCCCTGCTCGAACATGGTGAGCACAGCGGCCAGATGGCCATGCGCGCGCTTGAGCCGGGCGATGATGTCGGGATGGGAGCTATGTATCGTCATGCGGGCTATCCTATCCCCCAGGGTAGGATATAGCAACGAGCGACGCGTCAAACGTGCGGGTTGGCTCTACGGGCCAATCCGGTCGATCTGCCTGAAGAAACTAATGCCGCTTGAAGTACTGCACTTCGCGTTCGTGCTTCTCGGCAGCCTCGCGCGACTTGAAGGTGCCGAGATTCCGGCGCTTGCCGGTCCTCGGATCCACCTTGCGCGAATAGAGACGGTATTCGCCGGACTTCAGCTTGCGGATCATGGCAACCTCCTGTGCGCAGATGATCCTAAACCCTTTGGAACCATGCCGGTTCCAGGTCAAAATTGCCAACGGGTCAGGGTTCCGCCGATCGATGCTCGCCCCGTGCATCCGGCTGGCAGCATCCCGAAACCGGGCGCGAAACGTGAGACCGCAGACTAGCAAAAAATCGAAGCAGGGTCGTGGCGAGGCGTCTTTCGTGGTTTGCTTGCCATCGGGGTTGCCTCCGGGCAGCGTCCGCGGCGCGAAACCGGCGGTAGGCCGGCCAACAGGCCCGACCGAAAGTGATCCATTTCACGGAAGCGCCGGGCCGAATGTCGGAATCGAGACGGCAGCGACACAATTCGGTCGGATTATTTGTACTCAAATGACTTCCGTAACGTTAGGGTAGCGTTGCGGGCATGCCGGACTGGAGGAGGATGAGATGGTGACGGCGAAGCTTCACGGCGTCGAACTCGTCAAGGGCCAGAAGTGGACGGTGCGCGTCACCGCCTACGGCACCACGCTGACCTTCCCCTTCGAAGCCGAGCAATATGCCCGCTCCTATGCCGACGGCCAGGCCTTCCGCCTCGGTGTCGAAGTGGTCGAACTGAAGGACTGCGCCTAAAGCGGTTCGCCGTTTCGATCACCGGCGCACGAGCGCAACCAGACCGGCGCAGGGCCCCAGACGATTCCCAGGCTTGTCGCCTTGTTGAGGATTACCGCTTCAAACGCTCCGAAGCGGAAGAGACCTATGAGCAGGGGCAAGCGGAACTCGGCTCCGTCCAATCCGGTAAGGCCACCAAGCGCGCCAATGCCCGCGCCGGACGCGAATGTCAGCGGTTTGTTGTGAGCCTGCTGTATCGCGCCCCTCAGCGTGGCGTGTAGGCGACCTTTTCGCCATCCTCCTTGATAAACTCCCGCACCGGATTGTCGAGCAGCGGCAGCACCGCCTCCGAAGGCCGGCAGAGTTTTGTCCCTTTCGGCGTCTCGACGATCGGCCGGTTGATGAGGATCGGATGGGCGAGCATGAAATCGATCAGCTCGTCGTCGCTCCATTTCGGATCGGCGAGACCAAGCTCGGCGTAAGGCGTTCCCTTCTCCCGCAACAACTCACGCGGAGTGATCCCCATCGCCGCAATCAATTCCAGCAGCCGCTCGCGGCTCGGCGGCGTCTTCAGATATTCGATCACCACCGGCTCCTCACCGCTGGCGCGGATCATGGCGAGCGTGTTGCGCGAGGTGCCGCAAGCGGGGTTGTGGTAGATCGTGACCGTCATGACTTGCCTTTGGATGGTTGGGCTTTCAGTGGCTCAGATTGCTGAATGATGTCAGGCCGTAGCAGCCAGCCCATCAGCGCCAGCGCGATCAGGGCGCCGAGCAGTTCGGCTACGATGAAGCCCGGCAGGTCGACCGGCCTGATGCCGGAAAAGCTGTTGGTGAGCGAACGCGCCACCGCGACGGCCGGATTGGCGAAGGAGGTGGAGGCCGTGAACCAGTAGGCGGCTGTGATGAAGAGGCCGACCAGCCATGGCACGGCCCGTCGGTCGAAGCGCAGGCCGGCGAGGATGACGGCGACAAGGCCGAATGTCGCGACAACTTCCGAGAACCATTGCGCCGGTCCGGCGCGCAGCTTCGTCGCGATCTCCAGAACCGGCAGGCCGAACATGAGGTGCGCGCCGATGGTGCCGGCGATGCCGCCGGCGAACTGCGCGGCGAGATAGGCCGGCAGATCGCGGGCCGGCAGCGATCGGTTCAAACAGAAGACGAGCGAGACGGCCGGATTGAAATGCGCACCGGAGATCTGCCCGAGGATGGTGATCAGCACCACCAGCATGGCGCCGGTCGCCAGCGTGTTGCCAAGCAACGCCAGCGCCGTGTCATGCGTCAGCGCGTCGGCCATGATGCCGGAGCCGACCACCGTTGCCACCAGCAGGCCGGTGCCCAGTGCTTCGGCGACAACCCGGCGCGGCAGATCGTAGGAGATCATTGCCGCCTCCCCTCGCCCGGCTGGCAGCAGGGCGTGGCAAGCGCCGGCGCGCAGATTTCCGGACGGCCCGAGCAGCAATCCTCCATCAGGAAGCGGATCAGGCCGGAAAGTGCATCATATTCCGCGCTGTAGACGATCGAGCGCGCGTCACGCCGCGCGGTCACGAGGCCAGCGCGCTCCAGTTCCTTGAGATGGAAGCTGACATTGGAAGGCGAGACCCCGACCTGTTCGGCAAGCGAACCGGCGGCGATGCCGTCAGGCCCGGCAACGACCAGCGACCGAAGCAGCCTCAGCCGCGTCTCCTGCGACAGCGCGCCAAAGGCGACCAGGGCTTGACGCTCATCCACGTTTCAATAATCCTTGAAATATTGAAATGATGGATAGCCGATATGTTTTATCCTGACAATCGGAAAATCGCCCCTGCCCCCCGTCGAGATCGAGCTGTCGCCGCGGCCGGCGCGCTGCAAGCCGCGCGACCGCCGGCTGGAAGACCGGAAGGCGGCCGGCGCATCATGTTCTCCGGCTGCGAGCGGCGAGGCCTGTTGCAGTTAACCGAATTGTCGGCGCCCCGGCGCAGGCAAATTAGCGATCTCTTGTATTTCTTGCAAATGAGGATCATGCTTGGGTCAATGCGTGGCAACCTGATGCGCAGCGGGGGTGGGTATAATAAAAAGGTAAGGCGTCATGGGATTGGCAGTCTGCTATGATCACAGCGGGATTGATCTGGCTTGGTCGATCTTCCTCGGCATCACCGCGGTTTTCATGCTCATGGCGCCATTGGCCGCTGCGCGGCTGGTCGCAATATCGCGCGCGGATTCAGTCGGACAGCTTCAGACGGCATAACGGCTGAGGGCCGCCCTACCCGGGGGTGACCTTTCGCATGGGAGCTTCGCCAAACAGCGCGGAGCAGTCGATTTCGTCGCGGAAATGCGCATCGGGATCGAGCACCAGCCATGACGTATGCGTGCGAAGGTTCCTTAGCCTGGCGTTCTTTTCCGCGCGCGCCTGGCGCTCCGCCTCGGCAAGCGAGGCAAGGCCCGGCCTCTCGGCGTTGTGAGGGAAAGAACTCTTCGGCATAGCGACACAAAACGCGGTCGCCCCGCTTTGCGTTCCGCCGGAAGCAGCGCGGCCAACCCCGCCTTTTTCTCTATCGCAAGCCGCCTGAATCCGTTTCAGCGCGACGCGCTTTAGAGCCTTCCAATGGCCATTCGCATCCGGCAGCCGCGATGGCGTTAACCCCTTCCCTGGACGCAGGACCAAGGTCGGTGTCGCAATCGCCGCGGCTGGCCTATAGTCTTTGCTCGTGGTGGGGTGAATCGCGCATATGCCCAGGGAGACTTTGAAGCGACTTGTGCAAATCTGGAGCGGGCTGTCGCTGGCCTGGCAGTTTGTGATTGCCGGCGGCATTGGACTATTGGCGGTGATGCTCGTGGTTGGCCTCTGGGTGACATCGCAGATCCGCCAAGGGGTGATGCACAACTCGGCCACCACGACAGCGCTCTATGTCGACAGCGTCATTGCGCCGCTGCTGCCGGACCTGCGCAAGAGCCGTCAGCTCGACGACACGGTCAAGCGGGCGCTGGACGAAACACTCGGCCAGGGCGCGCTCGGCAAGACACTGGTGTCGTTCAAGTTGTGGAGGCGCGACGGCACCGTGCTCTACGCCGACGACTCGGCGCTGATCGGCAAGACCTTTCCTCCCAACCCCAATCTGATCTCGGCCTTCGCCGGCAATGTCGTGGCCGAATACAACGATCTCACCGACGACCCTGAGACCCGCGAAGAGAAAGCGGTGAATGCGCCGCTGTTCGAGATCTACAACCCCGTGCGCGAGCCCTGGTCGGGCCAAGTGGTGGCGGTGTCAGAATTCTACGAGATCGCCGACGATTTCCAGCAGACGCTAAACTCGGCGTTGAGATGGACCTGGCTAGTAGTGGCCGGCGCCACGGCGGCCTCGCTGGCGCTGTTGTCGGGCATCGTGTTTCGCGGCAGCCGCACCATCCAGACACAGCGTGCCGCGCTGGAAGCCAAGGTCACCGAGTTGCAAGCGGCGCTGGCACAGAACTCGTCGCTGCGCCAGCGCGTGCAGCGCGCCTCGCGCCGCGCCACCGCCATCAACGAGCGCTACCTGCGGCGCATCGGCGCCGACCTGCATGACGGCCCGGCGCAATTGGTGGCGCTTGCCGCGCTCAGGATGGACAGTCCGGTGCTGGTCGATCCCGCGACGCCGAAACCGCAGCGCGAAGCCGAGATCGCCGGCATCCATAAGACGCTCGGCGAGGCGATGCGCGAGATACGCGGCATCTGTAACGGCCTGGTGCTGCCGCAGATCGAGACGCAGGCGGTCGCCGACATATTGCGGCTGGCGGTCGCCGAGCATGAGCGCCGCACCGACACCAAAGTGTTGCTGACGCTGCCGGAGCGCTTGCCCGAACTCGGCACCTCGGAGAAGATCAGCATCTATCGTTTCGTACAGGAAGGGCTTAACAACGCCTACCGGCACGGCAGGGGCAAGGGCCAGCAGGTGAGAGCCACGATGAAGGGCGGCAAGCTTTTGGTCGAGGTGCAGGACACCGGTCCGGGCTTCGACCCCGCACGGAGCGAAGGCCTCGGGCTCGCCGGCCTCAGGGAGCGTATCGAAAGCATTGGCGGGCAATTCGAGACGCTTTCGGGCCCTGGGGGAACGAGACTGGTAATCACATTGTCTGTCGAGGAGCAGCCGTGACCGCACCCATCCGCATCGCTATTGTCGACGACCATCCGCTGTTTCGCGAGGGCGTGGCGCGCAGCCTCGGCGAGATCGGCGGCTTCGAGCTTGTGGGCGAAGGCGCCAGCGCCGAGGACGCCGAAAGGCTAGTCCGCGCCAGCGCGCCCGACGTGCTGCTGCTCGACATCAGCATGCCGGGCGGCGGCCTCAATGCGCTGGCCGGCATCCTTTCGGCGGCGCCCGAGCAGAAGATCGTCATGCTCACCGTGTCCGAGACCAATGCCGACGTTGCCCAGGCGCTGAAGGCGGGCGCGCGCGGTTATGTGCTGAAAGGCGTCGGCTCCAAGTCGCTGGCCGAGATCCTGCGCGACGTCGCCAACGGCCAGAGCTACGTGTCGCCGACGCTCTCGGCGCGGCTGCTGTCGGACCTCTTGCAGCCCACCAGCCGCAAGCCCGACCCGCTCAGCCAGCTCACCAGCCGTGAAGCCGAGATCCTGAGGCTGGTGGCCGAGGGCCTGAGCAACAAGGAAGTCGCCGCCCGCCTGTCGCTGCAGGAAAAGACGGTCAAGCACCACATGACCCGAGTGCTCGCCAAACTCAACGTGCGCAACCGGACCGAGGCCGCGCTGCTGATGCATGAGGCGAGAGACAGGAATTAGTGAATGGTGAATAGTGAATAGTGGGTGGTTGGTGAGTAGAAGCTGACGTCACGGCGCCGCCGTCTCACCATTCACTATTCACCATTCACCATCCCCAAAGTAATCACCCCCGCCTCCGGAAGACGGGGGTGACATGCGAGGGTGCGGGAAAAGGGGGTAGCTTCTCTCAACCCTCACAAGCCTAGCAGGCGGGCCAGATCCTCCTGGGTCGCCCAGCGGTCGACTATGGTGCGGCCTAGCGCATCCGTCATCTCGAAGCGCCCGTTCTCGATCTCTTCCTTCATGCCGTTGCGGTGGATGACGGTGATCTTGTTGCCGTCGATCTTTACGGTATCGCCGGTCGTCGCATTGACATGGCTGGCGGACTTGCCTGGGTTGGTGTTGCCTTTGCCGCTGTTGTTTCCAGGACCGGCATTGGCATTGCCGCCACCGGCATTGCCGTTGCCTGAATTGCCACCGCTGTTGCCGCCATTGCCGCCGCCACCCCCACCATGACCATTGCCGGCATAAGCGGTGGCCACTAGGAGCTTGGCGAGGCTATCGGGGGTGAAATGAACAGTCACGACAGCAAGCGCCAGCGCGGCCGCGGCGCGCAGCGTAAGGCGGACAAACCTTTTGGAGGCGGGTTCGCGCATGCTGTCCTTGGTTCATGCCGGTTCCGCCTCGGCCCTGCCGAAGTTCCGCTCTCAGCCGAGCCAAGGCGGAACCGGTATCCCAGAAAAGATTCACGGTTTGGTAAGGCTACGGAAGCGGCCCACGACCCATGCCATGCCCGATCGGACCTTTTTTGCGGCCGCTTGGGGACCATCGTCGCAACTAAAGCGCGTCGCGATCTTTCAGATACGCTCCGGCGCTTTAGGTTTTTGATTTTACGCATGTCTTTGTCCCGAAACCGGTTCCCACTTCGGGAAACATGCTTTAAGCGCGTCGCGATGAAGCGTATCCAGGCGACGCGCTTTAGTCCTTGTTTTTGCGCATGTCGTCTTCCCAAAACCGCTGCGCACTTTTGGGCGATATGCTTGGAGGGAGAAACAACTCGGAGCCGCGACTGCCGCTGCGTTAACCAAATCGCTTGGAAATTGGCTAGCAATTCATTATGACTGTGGCTCGCGAGAACGACGCGGACACTCAACGAACCGCGGCATGCTATGGCGCGTGCCATCTTGGACACGGAAAGTGCCGTAACCCTTTGATTTGCGTGTGGACTGTTTCCCCGGCCTGCGGGGGCCATGCGCCAAGAGCCCGCCTTACCTCGGCAGCCGTCCCAAGGGCCCAAAAAAGTACCCCCGCCAAAAGGCGGGGGTAAGGTGAGCAGCGGGAGTTCTGTCGTAAGACGATCAGGACCGAAGAGACGAAGCAAAAGGTGGCAACCTGATTTTGCAGCGCTGGCCTTTGGTCCCTTAATGATCTAACCCAGATAGAACCTCGCTCTCACAAACTCTGTTCTCATAGACTCTTCAGTCGATTGAGATCGGCGATTGTGGCCTTACGATCGACGATGGTGCGACCAAACTTGTCCTCCATCCTGAACCTGCCGTCTTCGACCGCCTCCTTCATTCCGTTCCGGTGCGTGACCTGGATGCTATTGCCACTAACCTCGACCTTGTCGCCGGTCGCCGCGTTCACATGATCGTCGACATCGGCGGCGCTACTACTTGCGGCACTGTTCGTTGCGCCCTTGCTGTTGCCGCTGTTTCCGATACCGTTGCCGTTTCCGTTGTTGCCGCTCGAGTTGCCGTTCCCGTTATTGCCGCCGCCGTTACTGTTTCCGTTTCCGCCGCCGCTATTTCCGCCCCCGCTATTTCCGCCGCCGCTGTTCCCACCGCCGTTGCCGTTGCCATTGCCGCCTTTGCCGGCATAGGCCTTGGCCACGACAGGACCGTCAAAGGAGAGATGAAAAGGCGCGACAACAAGCGCCAGCGCAGTGAGCGCCCGCAAGCCAAGCCTGCAGCCCATGCGCGATACGCGCATCCCATTCTCCCCTTGCCAGCCATCCGACCCTTCGGCCGAACTACCCCACCGGCAATGTCGCAGCATCAGCATCCCCAATCAGCGCGTCGTGGGGAAGTGGCCCACGACCCTTGTCTTGTTTTCTCAGACCTTTTTCGCAACGATATCGGACCTAAGTCCTATCTCAACCACCAGATGTGGTCGGGCGCGGCTGCGCGCACAGCTTTTTTCTTGCGTGGGTTGCGCTGAAATGGATTCAGGCATCGCGCTTTAAGTCTTTGTTTTGATGCATGTCGTTCTCCCAAAACCGCTGCGCACTTTTGGGCGACATGCATTGAGCCTTAACCAGGCGACGGAACCGGCGCCCTCGCCGTCACGGCCGCGCCGAACGCAGCGGCGATCACGGCGCCGATACCGGCGCATTGCAACACGCTCAGGCTCTCGTGCAGGAAGAAAAAACCGGTCAGCGCGCCGCCCGCGGGCTCCAGGCATACGATCATGCCATAGACTTTCGCCGGCATTCTGGCGAGAACCATCATCTCCAGCCAGAAGGGCAGCGCGCTGGAGAACAGCCCGATGACGATCGCGGCCGCCATGACATGCGGGTCGGTGAGATAAGGTTCCGCGGCGGTGAAGCCGAAAGGCAGCGCGACCAGCGCGGCGATCGCCATGCCATAGGCCGAGGTGCGGGCGCCAAGCTCGGTGCCGGCCTTCTGCGCGAAGATGATATAGAGCCCCCAGCAGCCGCCGGCGGCGAGCGCAAGCAGCACGCCCACCGGATCGAGCCCGCGGCTGACATCGGCGAAGGGGGAAAGCAGCACGATGCCGGCGACCGCCAGCACCACCCAGACGACGTCGAGGAAGCGCCTGGAGCCAAGGGTGGCGACGAAAAGCGGGCCGGTGAATTCGAGCGCCACGCAGATACCCAGCGGAATGCGCTCGAGCGCGGCATAGAAGAGCAGGTTCATGACCGAAACGGTGACGCCATAGGCGGCAAGCCAGGGCAGTCCCCTTCGTGTCGGCAGCACTTTCCATGGCCTGAGCACCGCCGCCAGCATCAGCGCGCCGATGACGAGTCTCAGCATCGTCGTGCCCTCCGCCCCGAGGACCGGAAACAGGCCCTTGGCGAAGGCGGCGCCCACCTGCACCGAAAGAATGGCGCCAAGCAGGCCGACGACGGGTAAGGCGCCCAGCTGCGCCTCCGGTTTTGCGATCGGCGTCGACGTCACTCCATCCCCCTGCCCGCATGGTCGGATGCGGGGATAAGGCCTGGCGACCACATTGTCGTGAGGCAGCGGGCGGCGGATGGTGGGACAGGCGGCGACCGCCGCCGGCAGGATTGCTGCATCGCACAAGACTTTGAAACTCAAGACGCTTTTTCGCGGAACCGCCGAAGAACCCTGAGGCACAAAAAGGTGCCTGCTTCGATACCTCCATTGTTCCCGCTATGGTTGCCGAACCAATTCGCCAACATCCTTTACGATAAATACTTCCAAATATTCAGACCAACTACCCAAAAACATATAGGACCATTGGACAGACGTCCGACTAAACTCGGCATCCAACTATGGCAAACACCCATGGACATCACAGCTTTATTTCAAAGCCGTAAGGATTTTGTGTTGCGCTGCAACATCAACCGCTACAATCGTTGAGCGGGGATGCGCAGTGGAGGATGACGTTAATTGATCCGGGTGGGCATTCCGTTGGCCTGCAAAGATGGCGTTCTCGCTTCGGACGGCGATTTGTCGACTGGCAGATCGGACCGGCTTGGGGCCTCCAACGCCGGATCTTGCGGCAGACCTGGCGGACGCCGCTGATGGCGAACGCGCGCGACATCCAGCTGGACGCGTTGCGGGCCGTTGCCGTGACGCTGGTGCTTTACGCGCATTTCCTCGCGCCAAACGGCACCTCCTTCCTCGGCCATCTCGGCGTTCGGCTGTTCTTCGTACTCTCCGGCTTCCTGATCACGCGGCTTTTGCTGGAGGCGCGCGACGCCGCCTCATTCGAGGCCGGACCGGCGCTGCGTTCCTTCTATGCCAGGCGCATGATCCGCATCTTCCCGCCCTATTTCGCGGTGCTGGCGCTGGTCTGGTTCACCGACCTGGAACAGTCCAGATCGTCACTCGCCTGGCATGCGCTCTATCTCTCGAATTTCTGGTATGCGCTGCGCAACGATTGGAACCCTTGGCTGCTCTGCCATTTCTGGAGCCTCAGCATCGAGGAGCAGTTCTATCTGGCCTGGCCGCTGATCGTGCTTCTGGCGCCGCGCAGGCGCATCGAAGCGATCACCATCGGCGTCATCTGCTTCTCGCTCGCCTACCGCTTCTACTGGCCGATCACCGCCGACCCGGCGCTCGCGCGCGATCTGTTGCCGCCGGCCTCGATGGATGCGCTTGGCTGCGGCGCCCTGCTTGCGGTGCGCCGCGCCAGGGGCGCGGGCGTGCCGCGATGGATGCGGCTTGGCTGGCCGACCTTGGCTGCGGTTTTCCTGCTCGTCGTTTGGTCGGATCCGGGGCCGGCGGACTCGACATGGGAATGGCCGCGCTGGCTGCTGGTGCAGGTGCTGCCGCTGGTGCCGCTGGCGGCAATCGTCGCCGCCTGCTCCACCGGCCTCGGCGGCACGCTCGGCAAGCTGGCCGAACTCCCCCCGCTGCTCGGGCTTGGCCGCATCAGCTACGGCGTCTACCTCTACCACCCGATCCTTCTCGCCTATGCCGTCAAGGCGCAGCCATGGATCCCGCTCAACGTCTCGGAACAGGGACCGGGGCGATTCCTGGTCGCGGGCGCCGCCACGCTGATCGTCGCCTCGCTTTCCTGGGCGCTGTTCGAAAAGCCGCTCAACGGCCTCAAGCGCTATTTTCCTTATGTCGTGCGACCAAGCGCTCGCGTGGCGAGCGACGACAGATGGACCAGCGGTGTGGCCGGCAGTCGCGCACTCGACCTGCAGAGAACGGAGGCGAGACGATAATGGCGAGCGTCGCGCTGCCCCTCACCTGCCTGCCGGCATCCTCTCCCCGTAGAACGGGGAGAGGGGCGCTCTCGTCGCCGGTTTCGCCAATCGCCGGCGTCGCAGAAAAGCGCCGGCATGGCGGCCAGCTTCTTTCTCCCCGTTTACGGGGCAGCGCCAACATCGGCAATTGGCCGACACCAATACGATACCACCTGCAACCGTGGGGATATCGATGACCGCCGCTCCCCTCATCTCCGTGCTGCTGCCGGTCTACAATGCCGAGCCCTACCTCGCCGCGGCGATCGGCTCGATCCTGCGGCAGGACTACCGCCGGCTGGAGGTCATCGCCATCGACGACGGATCGACCGACAGGTCGCTCGAGATCCTCGAGCGCTTCCGCCAGGACGACAGCCGCGTCTCGATCATCTCGCGCGAGAATCGCGGCCTCGTCGCCAGCCTTAATGAGGGGCTGCAGATAGCGCGGGGCGAACTCGTCGCGCGCATGGACGCCGACGACTTCGCCTATCCCTGGCGGCTGTCGCGGCAGGCGGCGCTCTTTGCCGCGCGGCCCGAGCTTGGCTTTTGCGGCGCGCTCGTCGATCCACTGCTCCACGGCCGCATCGCGCGAGGCAGACTCGATCCGGTGTTCCGCCTCGGCCTTCCCGTGCTGTCGAAATTCTTCACCATCTTCATGCACCCAACGGTGGTCTACAACCGCAACGTCATTGCGGATGCCGACCTCTATTACGACGGCTTCTATCGGCATGCCGAGGATTTCGACCTCTTCCGGCGGCTCGCCGACCGCTATCCGGCGGCGCTGATGGAGGAAAGCCTGCTCGTCTACCGGGTGCACGCCGGCAGCGTGACCAGCCGGCACACCCGAGAGATGCGGCGCACGCATCTCAAAATCGTGGCAGAGAATCTTGAACGCGAGGGCTTGGCTGACGATAGCGCGGACCTGCGCGCCATCGGCGATCGCGTCTCCTTCGAGACCGTACGCCGGGCGGCGGAATTCGTCCGAGCAATGGAAGCGCGTATCGCCGAGCTGCCCGATACGACGCGGCCGAGTTTCGAGGCCGGAGCGCTGAACCTGTTCTATTTCCTCTACCAACTCGTCAACGATGAGGAGCGGCCGGCGCTGACGCATGAATTGCTGACGCTGACGGTGAAATGGAACGCGATCCGCCGTCGCGAGCAATATGCGTTGCGCCCCGGCGCCTGGGCGCCCTGGCTGAGCCAGGCCTCGATGTGGGCAGGCAAGAAGGCCGACCGGATGGCCTACCGCCTCAAATCCGCGCCGGCGGCATCCGTGCTTGCGCCTTATAGGATGGGGGCGGCATGAGCTGGTTGGGCGAATTTGTTTTGCAAGGTGGCAGCGGTCGACGTTGGCAGGACAGAGGGGGGTGGGAAGGATCGCGGCGCAACGGATTTATCCGTCGGCCTGACGCGGGCGCAAAGGCCTCGCCATGAACGCTGAGCACCATCCGCTGCTGCGAGGCTTCCGCCCGGCCCTGCCCGCGCCGCCCTGGCCCAGGCAGCGGCCGCAGGTTTCCTTCATCGTCTGCACGCGCGACCGCGCGGCGGTGCTGGAAGCCTGCATCGACTCGATCCGCGCCGCCTGCCGCGCGCACCCCGCCTTCGCCGCCGAGCTGGTGGTGGTCGACAATGGCTCGCGCGATGGCACGGCCGAATACCTTTCGCGGATCGCCGCGACGTCCGACATCGCGCTGACCGCGATCTGCGAGCCCCGCCCCGGACTGGCGGCGGCGCGCAATGCCGGGCTGGCGCGGGCGCGCGGGCGCGTGCTGGTCTTCATCGACGACGACTGCCAGCTCGACCGCACCTACCTCGCCGATCTGGAGCGGCACTATGCGAGCGGCGAGAAATGGCTGATCCGCGGCGGCCGCGTCGAGCTAGGCGACGCGCGCGACCTGCCCTTCACCATCAAGCGCTGCGACAAGCGCGAGCGGCTGACGCGCGCCGTCCATCCGGGCGGCTTCGTGCTCGGCTGCAACATGACCATGCATCGCGACGTCGCCGCCCGCATCGGCCCCTTCGACGAGCGCTTCGGCGCCGGCGGGGCGCTGCGCTCGGCCGAGGACACGGACTATCTGGTGCGGGCGATGCTTGCCGGCATGGCGGTCGAATACGTGCCCGACATGACGATCTTCCACCATCATGGCCGGCGCGACCGCAAGGCGATCGACCGGCTGCACCGCGACTATCATTTCGGCAACGGCGCGCTCTGCCTGAAGCACATCCGACGCGCGCCCTTCCTGCTTCGCCATTTCTACTGGGCGGCGCGGTCGGCCATGCGCGAGCTCGCCGGAGGCCCGCGCTTCGACCATGAGCTCAGGCTGTCGCACTGGCCGATCGTGCTGATGAACCTCGCTGGCGCGGCGAAGTTCGTGCTTCTGGTGCTTGCCAGGCGGCCGAAGCGTCAGGCGCAGCCGGGCAAGGAGACCAATGAGGCCGCCAGCGCGGAGGCCGGCGCGCGATGAGCGGGCGGCCGACGCTATCGATGCTGCGCCATGCGCTCGGCCGACGGCAGATCGGCCTGCTGCCGGTCGTCGTCGCGCTCGGGCTTGCAAGCGCCGCGCTCGAAGGTTTCGGCATCGGGCTGATCATCCCGCTGCTCGGCATCATCATGGGGCATGGCGAGGCGACCGGCATGGCCGGCCTCTCCGCCCTCCTGCAGAAGGTCGGCGCCGGGCTTGGCGAGCGCGAGCGGCTGATCGCCATTGCGGCCGCGATCCTCGGCTCGATCCTGCTGAAGAACCTGCTCGCCTTCGCCAATTCGGTGCTGACCGCCCATATCTACGGCAAGGCGAGCCAGGCGATCCGCGGCGCGCTGGCCGAGCGGCTGCTCAGCGTCGGCTATCCCTTCTTCCTGAAGGAAAGCCCTGGGCGGCTGCTCAACATCATCTCCAGCGAATCCTGGCGCGCCTCCGACGCCATCCAGGCGATGCTCGGCGCGGTGGTCAGCGCCTCGGCGGCGGTGATCCTGCTCGCCTTCCTGCTGCTGCTCTCCTGGCAAATGACGCTGCTGGTGATGCTCGGGCTGGCGCTGGTGCAGGCGGCGCATATGGCGCTGTCGGCGCATCTGAGGGCGCCCAGCCGCAGCGTTGCGGCGCGCAACAGCGCCCTGGCTTCGCGGATGCTGCATCTGGTGCATGCCGGGCGGCTGATCCGCATCTTCGGCCAGGAGGCGCGCGAGAGGGCGGCGTTCGAGACGGCCTCGGACGGCGTGCGCAGGGCGGCCTTCCAGCTTTCCAACCGCCAGGGCGCGCTGGGACCGCTGACGGAAGTGCTGCACGCCGTGCTGTTCCTGGCGGTGGTGATCGGCGCCTGGCTCGCGGGCTTGAGCTTCCCGCTGGTCGCCGCCTTCCTCATCCTGCTCTACCGCCTGCAGCCGCATGTCAGGGCACTGCAGATGACATGGAGCCAGTTGCAGGGGCTTTCCGGCTCGCTGGAAGAAGTGACCTGGCTGCTCGATCCCGAAGGCAAACCGGCGGCGCCGCAAGGCAGCCGGCCGTTCGCCGCTTTGAGCGAAAAAATCGCCTTCGAGGGCGTGAGCTTCAGCTATGCCAATGAGGAGCAGCGCGCGGCGGTGCTGCATGCCGCGAGCTTCGACATCCGAAGCGGCCGCTCGACGGCGCTGATCGGTCGCTCCGGCGCCGGCAAGACAACGATCGTCAATTTGCTCTGCCGCTTCGTCGAGCCGGACGGGGGCCGGATCCTCGTCGACGGCACCGCGCTTAGCGACATCGATCCGGTCACGTGGCGGGCGCATATCGCTTTGGCCAGCCAGGAACTGGAGCTGGTGGACGGCACCATCCTCGACAACATCACCTACGGCAAGGACACGGCGAGTGCTGAAGAGGCGCGCCGCGCGGCCGAGCTGGCCGAGGCGCATGAATTCATCGAACGCCTGCCGCAGGCTTATGAAACAGTCGTCGGCTATCGCGGCGTCAATCTGTCGGCCGGGCAAAGGCAGCGCATCGCGCTCGCCCGCGCGCTGCTGCGCGACCCCGACATATTGATCCTCGACGAGGCCACCAATGCCGTCGACGGGCTTTCCGAAGCGGCGATCGTGGAAACTCTGAAGTCGCGCGCCGGCCGCCGCACAACGATCGTCATTAGCCACCATCACTCGACGATCTCGTTCTGCGACGACCTGGTGATCCTGGAGCATGGCAGGGTGAAGAAGCAGGCGCCGTTCGCGGCGCTGTCGGCGCGCAGCATGGATGAGCTGTATCAGCCGGAGTGAGGGGGTGCGGCGAGGGCGCGAAGGCGCCCTGAAATGCCGGCGGGACAGCACCCCCCTCTGCCCTGCCGGGCATCTCCCCCGCAAGGGGGGAGATTGGCAGCTTCCGCGCCGCGCCATTCCTGCAACGTTGGAGATTGGCGAAAGCCGGGCGACATCCGATCTCCCCCCTCGAGGGGGAGATGTCCGGCAGGACAGAGGGGGGCGCGAAGGATCGCGGCGCTGCCAGTCTGCGTTCCTCGTCCCCGCCTTTGGCGAGGGCGAGGAAATGCGTCGGCGTTATCCCGCCATCGCCAGCGGTACCGCACTCTTGTTCGGGATCTGGATGTCGATTTCCAGCGTCGACATGGTCGCGCCGCGGTCCATCGAGACCTGGAGGTAATCCTGGTCGATCTGCACGTGCTTGGCGATGACCGCCATGATCTCCTCGCGCAAGATGGAGACGAGATCTGGCTGGCCGCGGCTCTGGCGCTCATAGGCGAGCAGCAGTTGCAGCCGCTCGCGCGCCACCGGCGCGCTGGTGCGCCGCTTGAAGAGGTCGAGTATGCTCATGCGGCCCTCCTTCCGAGCAGCCGGTCGAGGAAGCCTTTGCGTTCGAAGGGGACGACCACCGGCAGGTCCTCGCCTTCAAGGCGTCTTGCCGCTTCGAGATAGGCCTTGGCGGCGGTATTGATCGGCTCGCTGAGCGTCACCGGCGCGCCGAGGTTCGAGGCTCTGAGCACATCCTGGCTTTCCGGGATGATGCCGAGCAGCGGTACCGACAGGATCTCCAGCACGTCGTCGATCGACAGCATTTCGCCGCGCGCGGCCCGCGTCGCGTCATAGCGCGTGACCAAAACATGCTTGGCGATGTGCTCGCCCTGCTCGGCCTTCATGGTGCGGGCGTCGAGCAGGCCGATGATGCGGTCGGAATCGCGCACCGAGCTCACTTCCGGGTTGGTGACGATGACCGCCTCGTCGGCGAAGCGCATGGCGAGCTGGGCGCCGCGCTCGATGCCGGCCGGGCTGTCGCAGAAGACATAGTCGAAGACCGAGCGCAGCCGGGCGATGACTTCGGCAACGCCCTCTTCGGTCAGCGCATCCTTGTCGCGCGTCTGCGAGGCCGGCAGCAGGTAGAGCGTTTCCAGCCGCTTGTCGCGGATCAGCGCCTGCGAGAGCTTCGCGCTACCCTGGATGACGTTGACAAGGTCGAACACCACGCGGCGCTCGGCGCCCATGATGAGGTCGAGGTTCCTCAGGCCAACATCGAAATCGACCAGCGCCACCTTCTTGCCGGTCTTGGCCACGGCAGCGCCGAGCGCGGCCGTCGAGGTCGTCTTGCCGACGCCCCCCTTGCCCGAGGTAACCACCACTACCTTGCCCATATATCCAGCCTCCATTGGCGTTTTTATCTACTGGCCGTGCCTGGCACGGCGGGATTCTTTGTCAGCCTCGCACGCGAAACCGGTCCGAAGCTTGCGGCCAAAAAACTCAGCCGAGCGGCACCACGCAGAGCGCATCGTTGTCGAGGAAGGCCTGCACGGCCTTGCCGCGCGAGACGCCCTCCATCTCCTCGGCCGTGGTGTACCAGCCGTCGACGGCGAGCAGCTCGGCCTCGTTCTTGCGGCAGAAGATGCGCGCCGAAATATTGCCTTCCGAGCCTGCGATCGCGCGGCCGCGCAGTGTGCCATAGACATGGATCGAACCGCCGGCGACGATTTCCGAGCCGGACGCGACCGAGCCCAGCACGATGACGTCGCCATGCGGGTGGAAGACCGACTGTCCCGAGCGGATCGGCGCCTTGATCATCAGCGTGCCGGCGGAAGGCTCGTGCCGCGCCGGCTCGCCGCCCTGTCCTGACTTGGCTGGCTCGGGCTTCGCCGCTTCGGGCTTTGCCTCGTCGAGCTTCACCAGATCGTCTTGCGGCGCCCTCACCTGCCCGGGCTGGACATCCTCGATGGTGACCGTCTCCACCGTGATTTCCTCGGCCTTCGCCTTGCGCGCGGCCCTGCCCAGCAGGCCTTCGGCGGTGGCCTCCTTGGCGCCGGCCAGCAGCGGCGGCAAATCAGGCCCGAGCTCGGCGCCTTCGAGCTCGATGGCGTAGACGCGGATGCCGCGCGAGCCGAGCACGCCGACCAGCGCTCCGATCTCCTCCGGCCCCGGCTTCAACGTGTTGAGATCCAGCACCACCGGGCGCCCTGCGAAATAGCCCGGCGAGTTGCCGATCCAGTGATCGAGCCCCTCCAGCCAGTCGTCGATCGGCGCCTCCGGCGTCAGCGTGAAAGCGACGAAGGAGCGGGCGCGGAAGCGGATGGATTTGTTGTGCAAAGGGGCGGCGAAGGTCACGGCCAGGCGAATCCTTACTCAATGGTTAAAGGGTGCCGGGCGAATGGTTAACAAAAGGTTAATTTCGAGGGTCGGAGCCGTTAAGAGCTGGCGCGGCTAAGTTTTGTGGCGGGGCGGCCACACGGCCTGCCCACGCGCTGTAGCCCAAGCCCGGACGGCCCAGGCATGTGAAGTTCCTAATATACGAAGGCATGCCGCACCGGGCACCATCGGGCATGGTTACTTCCAGAGCAAGGGGGCCGAGCATGCGCATCAATCAAGCAAGCAGTAGGCGGGCAGGCCGGGCAGGCGCAGCATTCGGAGCGCTGTTGCTGCTTGGAGGATGCATGAGCATGAGCGGCAGAGACCAGACGAGCGCAATAGACCAATGGCTGACAACGGCCAACGCCGACGAGGTCGTCAATGCGATGGCCGCGAAGGGAATGATACCGGAGACTATCGACTGCCGGTTCGCCGACACCACGCCGGGCCAACTGGCCTACGTCTCGAAATTCACCTGGAAGCGCGCTCCGGCAAACACGCGCTACCACTGGGAAGTCGGCGATCCGACCTACCTTGCGAGCAAGGAAGTCAGGGCCAACAGAGTCGGTCTTCGCCGCGCCTATGCGAAAGTCGTCCGCGACCCGGCGAGCGGGCAGAAGGTTGGGTGCTCGATCTGGACGAGTTGATGCGGTGACCGGAGCAGCTAATGGCGACCCTGCATGGCGACTTCGGCTTCGACCTTGGCGCTTCCTCATCTGACTATGAGTGCGGATTTGCGTCGTCGCCATTGCAGAAGCACGCCAACTGATGGGAGCCCGGCGCCTTGAAGCGCGTACAAAGCAGCGGCGCCTGCAGGCGCCGCTGCTCGATGGTTCATCCGGCCTTGGCTGTGTGCCAGACGCCACCGACGCCTTCGCCGGTCATGTCGCCGGCCTTCTTGTCCTTGGCGTATGTGTAGAGGGGCTTGCCGTCATAGGCCCACATTTTGGTGCCGTCAGTGCGTTTGACGATCGTCCATCCGTCCTCAGCCTTCGCGCCGTCTGCGACCTTGAGCGCCGGCCAAGTCGCAGCGCATTCGTCATAGCAAGCGGACTTGCCTACCTTGTCCTTGTCGAAAGTGTAGAGCGTCATTCCATTGGCATCAGTATAGATGTTGCCGTTGGGCGTTTTCGCCATCATTGCAGGTTCGACCGCAAAACCCACTCCAGTGGTCATGAGGATGGCTGCCAGTCCAAATGCGATGCGTTTCATGTCGATCATTCCTTATATTTGTTGTTGGACGGTCAAGTGCCGCCATAGACGCAACGGCCGGTGTCGATGCTTCGTTCCGGTTCGGTGTGGGTTATTGACTGCTGATAATGACGCACCTGTTCTCCAGACTGAGCGCATAAGAAACCCGCGTTCCAGAGTGGCACTATGGAAGCGGCTCATGAAGACTCCGCGTTCAATGTTTCTACGAACACAGCAGTAACGGGTCGACGGTCGCGGTAATAATGGCCTTCGCTGCTGAGCGTATCATCGCCGGCATGAGGGCCGACATTCATCAGTAGGGCGAATTGCACTGCTGGCGAGGACCGTAGTTGGGCTGGAACGTGTTGTCCGAAGCGCGATAGCTCCGATACCGGTCGTAGCACCACTCCACATGGGAATCACCACGATAAACACGGTTCTGGTTGCCGTTGATGATCGCGCCGGTGATTAGTGCACCCGTTGCGAAGGCCGCAAGCGGGAACCAGTAGTCGCCGTGACGGCGATAGCCGCGATGGTAGTCACGATAGCCGCGATGGCCATTCCAGTATGCTCCGTCACTGTCGGAGAAACTGCGATTGCGGTTGACGCTCCGGTGCTTCATCCACGGCTTGTAGTCGACCGACTGTACGTCGGACGAAGCGAAAGACGCTTGCGGCTGGAATATCCGCGCAGCGTCGGCAGGCACGGCGGCGGCCGCGAACGACACTGACAATGTGGTCGCCAGCAAACCCGATACGATCCTGTTCATGGTCTTTTCCTTGAAGGTTAACGTCCCTTGGAATTTAAAACGATTTGACAGAACTTTTGTTCCGCCCGTTCTTACGGAAAGTCAAAGCAAAATCAGATCGATTTTTGAAATGAATCGCCGCTCGCATAGCTATTATCGCGTCGCTTTATTGACCAATGGCCATATTTCTTCGAAAGACAGGACCATACACATGGAAAGCCGCGAGCGATGATCTAGTGGTTCTCGCCTGACATAAGAGTCCGGCTTGGGATTCCCTTTCGC
>NZ_LPVS01000020.1:0-23765 GCF_014843905.1 Mesorhizobium silamurunense
TGCTGTCGTGAGTGAACACAATTGGTGTTGCGACGACCGCTTGAATCCGCCTTGAACGCCGCGATCGGAATGATGCACGAGGCTGCCGGGAGTGGGCTGGCGATCGGTGATGGCCATCTCGAGAGCCTCGATGGCAAGGCTTGCTCTGAGATGCGTATCCAACGCCCATCCGACCACCCGGCGGCTAAACGCGTCAAGCACAACGGCAAGGAAAGCAAACTCCTCAGCGAGATGCAGGAACGTGATATCGGCAACCCATAGCTGGTTGACCCCACTGAGGATCATGCCCCTGGCGAGGTTCGGCACGACTTGCCAACCATGCCTCGAGTTCGTCGTTGCAGGAACAAAGGGTCGCGCGCGCAGGCACAACAGATTGTCTTCACGCATGATGCGTAGAATGCACTTGTGGTTGACTTGCCACCCCTCCCGACGCAACAGGGCTCCGATCCGGCGGTAACCGTAGTGCGCGTTGCCGAGAGCCATCTTTTGAATGAGGTCTCGCAAACCTGTTTCGGCCCGACGAGGGGCCGAATCAGGAGCGCTGCTCCGACGCTGATCTTCCTCGAAGTGCCGCAAGGCTTCGCGAAAAAAATCGAGATCGAGCTGCTGTTGCCCGACTTTCTGCTCCAAATCCCTGATCCGGCGCCTGGCCTTAGTCAGAGCCTTTTCCTGAGGCGTTGGTGGATCGACTGCGCTCTGCAATTGTAAGTCCCCGTCAACTCCTCCCGCCACTCTCGCCGGCCGGCCACGCCGACGTGACTTCAGGTTTCCACGAAGCCTGAGCTGATCGCGCCACTCGTAAAGACGTTGGCGACTGATGCCAACCTCATCTGCCAACTTGCTGACGGTTTCGCCTGCCTTCATGCGCTGGAGAAGCTCCAGTTTTTGGTCCTCATCAATAACTCTTTGCCGTCCGGCCATGCCCAGTTTCCTCTCCGTGCAGGGAAACTGTCCGTGATTTTCCTTGTCTCAGTCTGGGGGTTCACTCCATTGCTGTCCGCGACTTACTGAAACCGGTGTCCGGGACGTACTGAAACACGCAATCGTGTGAGCCCTTTTCCTTGCGCCATATCTTCACCCGGCGTTGCATCGTGCGCAAAAGGAGATCGGGGTACTTCTCTGGGTACTCCGCCTGCAGACGCTCGAGCAGTTCCCGGCTCGTCCGCCACGGTTCTTCGTCAAACCAAGCCCGCAATTCGTCGGTCACTCCTGCAAGAGGATCGGGTCGCCGCCGTTCTCGCTTTTGCTTTGGTTTCAGCATCGCGGTGGGGCGGATTTCGCCCTCCTTCCACGCAGTTCGCAATCCTGAGAGGAACCGATCGAGCGCGGGGTCGGCTACGTCAAGCGCAATGCAATTGCCGGCCGCCGGTTCGAGAACTGGGCGGCGTTCGAGGCGCATCTGGACCGGTGGACGCGCGAGATTGCCGATCAGCGTGTGCAATGGCACGACCGGCGTGGCTCCTGCGGAGCGCTTTGCCGAAGAGGCCGTGGCACTTCGCCCTCTCGGCGGACGGGCGCCGTTCGGGCAGCTGCGGGACCTCGTGCGGAAGGTCCAAGCGGACTGCGCAATCGACCTGGACGCGAACAGTTACTCGGTTGCCTGGCGGCTGATCGGGGAGAGCGTCCAGGTCGTGTTGCTGGGCGGCCGCGTTATCGTGCGTCATGCGGGCGAGGTGGTGGCGGATCATGCCTTGTGCCGGGGGCGTCGACAACGCATTGTCGAGCGCGCGCATCTTGCCGGCGTGGTCGGTGCTGCTGGGCCGGTACGATCGGCGCCGGTGAGCGAGGCGACGGCGCGGCTCGATGAGGCGCTGCAGGCGTTCTTCACGCGGCGGCTTGCCGAACCCTACCCCTACCTCATTCTGGATGCGCGCTACGAGCGGATCCGCGAGGCCGGCGTGATTGCCGGCCAGGCGGTGGTGGTGGCGATCGGCGTGGATTGGGAGGGCCGGCGTCAGGTGCTCGGGGTCGAGCTGGCCAACCGAGAGAGCCGCTCGAGCTGGCGCGAGTTCGTGACAAGGCTCAAGCGTCGCGGGCTTGCCGGCGTGGAGTTTGTCGTCTCCGACGACCACCCAGGGCTCAGGGCGGCAATCCGCGAAATGCTGCCCGAGGCGGTCTGGCAGCGCTGCTATATGCACTTCCTGAGAAATGCGCTCGACTATGTGCCGCGCAAGGTCGACGACGACTGCCTGATGGAGCTCAGATGGTTCTACGACCGGTGCGACCTTGCCGAGGTCGAGCGCGATCTGGCGCATGGATCGGCAAGTGGCAGGCCAAATACCGAAACTGGTGGATTGGGTGGAAACAACATCGAGGAGACGCTGAGCTTCTATCGGCTGCCTCTACCCCATCACAAGCACATAAGTCGTCTAACATTGCTGGAGCGGCTGAATCAGGAGATCAAGCGGTGCACCCTGGTGGTCGCATCTTCCCCCACCCGCAGAGCTGTCTGCGGCTGGTTCGGGCGCTGGCCGTGGAGATCCACGAGAACTGGCTCGAGGCGACCCCTACCTCAACATGGATCATCTGTGCGAGCATAAGAAGGAGAACCTGAGGCGCTGGCCGCCTAAGCGGGCGCCACCTCCGCCGCTCCGCCAAACACGGGGGCTGGGCGGCGGACGCGCAACGTCACTGCCAAGCCATTTTGCTGAACTTGACGCACACAACTTGTAATGGTAGGTCGAGGTGTCGAACTCCATAAGCCCACGGGCCCGCCGGATCGAGTCGGCCGTGAAGAATACGGAAGCCGCTGATATCGCATAGGAATAGTCTTCTTTTCAGGCTTCCGAATTGCAGGTAACGGCCAGTTTGTGGATAGTTTTCTTGCAATTCCAGTTTGCGATTTCGCCGCCTGGCGAAGCGTGATTCACTGCTTTCATCGCAGTGAATCGGGAGCCAGGTGATGGGCAGACCACGCGAGAAGCGCGAGACGGGAGAGCAGGATCTTTTCCGCTCCAGGCTCGATCAGATCCTCCACATGAAGCACGAGCTGGTGCGCCTGGCGCAGGCGCTCGACTGGCCGGTGCTGGAGGAGCGTTTCGGTGCGGTCTATTCGGACGGTCCCGGCATGCCGCCGCTGCCGACCCGGCTGATGGCGGGGCTGGCGATCCTCAAGCACACCTTCAACCTGTCGGACGAGGTGCTGTGCGAGCGCTGGGTGGAAAACCCCTACTTCCAGTATCTGTGCGGCGAGGAGTTCTTCCGCCACGCACTGCCCTTCGACCGCTCGTCGATGACGCGCTGGCGCAGCCGCATGGGCGAGGAGCGCATCGTCGCGCTTTTGCAGGAAAGCCTTAGTATTGCGGTCAAGACCGGGGCGATGAAGCCGACCGACACGCGCCAAGTGATCGTGGACACGACCGTGCAGCCGAAGAACGTGATGTTCCCGACCGACGCCAAGCTCATCCACCGGGCCTGCGAACGGCTGGTGCGGCTGGCCAAACGGGCGGTGCTGGATTTGCGCCAGACCTATGTGCGGGTCGGCAAGCTGGCGCTGATCAAGCACCAGCGCTATGCGCACGCCAAGCAGTTCAAGCGGGCCAACGAGGCGCTTCGCAGGCTCAAGACCTATCTCGGCCGGACCATTCGCGACATCTCCCGCCAGATCGCCGGCGATGCGGAACCGGACGCGCTCTTCAAATGGTCGCTCTACCAGGCCTCCACCGTTCTCGAGCAGCGGCAGCGCCAGCGCGGCCGCAAAATCTACAGCCTGCATGCGCACGAGGTGGAATGCATCGGTAAGGGCAAGGCGCATGCGCCCTACGAGTTCGGGGTGAAGGTGTCGGTGGCCACCACGCTGAAGCGCTCAAAGGGTGGCCAGTTTGCCGTGCATGCAAAAGCGCTGCCCGGCAATCCCTAAGACGGCCACACGCTCGCAGCGATCATCCCTGACATGGAAAAGACCATCGGCAACGAGATCAGCCGCGTTCTCGCCGACGCCGGCTATCGCGGCCACAACGCACCGGAGAGCCACAAGTTCAGGGTCTTCACCGCTGGTCAGAAGCGCCGCGTGACACCGGCCATCAAGCGCCAGATGCGGCGGCGATCGGCCGTCGAGCCCGTGATCGGCCACATCAAGGCTGAGCACCGGATGGGCCGCAACTATCTCGCCGGCAAGCAGGGCGACGCCGTCAACGCCATCCTGGCCGCCGCCGGCTATAACTTCTCCCTCCTGCTCAGGTGGCTGAAGCAATTTTTGTGGCTCTTGATCGCCGCGTTCCTGAACCGGCCGAAACAGCTTGCCGCTTAGCGGTCAAGATTGTTCACGGTCGACGGATCGACACATCCCATTCTGCACATATCTCCGCCACTGCGGGGCTGGGGACCGCAAGGCTGACGCATATGGCCTTGTACTGCTATTGCACAACCTGCGGATGCCCAACTGCGTGGCGGCCAAAATCGGGCGCGTCGATATCCTGCCCCGCTTCAACGATCGAGCGGCGAATGGCGCGCGTGCGGGTGAAGAGATCGAACAGCTTGTCGCCTTCGCCCCAACGGATCGCTCGCTGCAGGGAGGCTAGATCCTCTGAAAAGCGCGCCAGCATTTCGAGTATCGCGTCGCGGTTGTGCAGGCACACGTCGCGCCACATTGTGGGGTCGGACGCGGCGAGGCGAGTGAAATCGCGGAAGCCGGAGGCCGAATATTTGATAACCTTGCTTTTTGTGACCGTCTCCATGTCGTCCGCTGTGCCGACGATGTTGTAGGCGATGATGTGCGGCAGGTGCGAGACGATCGCCAGCGTCATGTCGTGGTGCTGCGGGTCCATCGTGTCGATGTCGGAGCCGCAGCGGCGCCAGAATTCGGAGAGCTTCTCTAGCGCGGCGGAGTCGGTGCCCTCCAGCGGCGTGAAGATGCACCAGCGGTTCTCGAACAGTTCGGCAAAACCCGCATCAGGGCCTGACTTCTCCGTGCCGGCCAGCGGGTGGCCGGGGATGAAGTGTACGCCCTCCGGCACGAAGGACTGCATCTGGGCGATCACGGAGGCCTTGGTGGAGCCGACATCGGTGAGGATCGCCCCCTTCTTAAGCGCCGGTGCGATTTCCTCAGCCACGGCGCCGGAGGTACCGACGGGCACTGAGACGATGATGAGGTCGGCCCCCCGCACCGCCTCCTTCGCGTCAGTCGAGTAACCGTCGCCGAGCTTCAGCTCCTCTGCGCGCTTCAGGGTCTCGGCGCTACGAGTTGCAATGGCGATATGGCCGGCCAGCTTCTCGCGGCAGATGACGCGCGCCAGCGAAGAGCCGATCAGGCCGACGCCGACCAAGGCAATCTTTTCAAACAGGCGTTTCGACATGACTAGCTTCTCAGGAATTCGGTGAGTGCGGCGACTACGCCGCGATTGGCTTCCTCGGTTCCGACTGTCATCCGCAGCGCATTGGGAAAACGGTAGCTTGCAACGCGCCGCAGAATATAGCCGCGCGCCATGAGATAATCGTCGACCGCTTGCGGACATGCGGCTTGATTTTGTCCTGGCTGACGATCTCAAAAAACCGCCTCTCACGTTCTCAATTGCACCAATGCTCGGCGACGATTACCCTTCACCTGAGGGCACCTGCGCAGGTGCGGAGACGTGAGAGGCCGCTGATTATTCCTGTTCGATCGGAAATGGTGTTATCGACCAATCGATTGAGTCAACGGCACGCTGAAGTATTGCCTTTGTCCGATCATGGCTGGGTGAAGCGGCGATGACATGTCCGATGCAGTCTCGGTAATCGCCTTTCCTGACGATCGGCGTGTTGGGTTTGACATAGAATTTGACCTCGGCGACACCTGGTATAGCAGCCGCCCGACTGTCGCCATCGATCCAATCGAGGATGCCGTCGCTATCGGGAATCAGAAGCCGCGCGGTCGCAACATGCGAACGCCTTTTGTGCAAATCCCATTCGTCGCCGATCACGAGCTTGATGTGCTCGGTGATGACATCGATCCCGTAAGCCGCCTGGACGGTATAAGGCCCCCCACCAAGACGCGGATTGACCTCAATGACGACTGGGCCACGCTTCGTCCACCGGAGCTCAATGTTCGTTGGCCCCCAGCCAAGGCCGAGAGCTTGCAAACAGCTCAGCGAAACATCGGCGATACGCTCATGCTCGTCATCGGTCAGCGGGGCGGGAAAAGTCCCCCCACGATAGACGAAATGCGGTGGGGGGCCGAAGTCAGCGGCACCAATACCAATGACCTCATTTCCCATTATTCCAACGCAATACTGGGGGCCTTGTGCGAATTCTTCGACCAGTACCCTCGGCGAGGACTGCCATATGTGCTTCCCGCCCAACAGATAGGTCGTATATTCGGCCAACTCGTCGACATTGCGGCACAATCGGACACCGATGCTGCCGCGGCCTACAGCTGGCTTAACAACCACCGGCAGGCCGATCTCCGCGGCAGCGCGTTCTATCTCCGTCGCATTCGCTGCCACGCGAAAAGCAGGTACTGGAACGCCAGCCTCCGCGAGGAGCTGACGTTGAGTGAATTTATCGCAGCACCGTTCGATGGATGCAGGGTTCGGTCCCGGTAGCTCGAAATGCCGGCAGAGCTTGCCAACTGTCGCGTAGGCCGTCTCTTCGGCGCTGGTAATACCAGCAATGGCATAGGTCGCACGCAGCCGGGAACATTCGCGGATCAGCGCATCGAGATTGCCTGTATCAACACGAATAGCCTCAAGGCTTTCCGCCGCAAGATATTCGTACTGAGCCGGATCAGCCGCCAGGGTAATTGGATGAAGACCAAGACGCCGGGCTGCTTCGACGAATAGCAGACCGATACGCGTATGGCCCTCAACCAGGATGAGCGCTCTTCTTGCCATTGGCTTTGATCCTCCGTTGCGTGCTGTGCGGCGGTCCGAGGCTTAAAATCTGCATCAGCTCTTGCCGTGCCGGACCCCAGACTCGCGGTGAACATACCATCGTCACCGATCTGCGGTCGCAAAGATCCTGTAAATTTAGTTGAAGGATCTGTTGCGACGTTTTGGTTGCCGGCGGCGTGACCCGGAGCGTCTCAACGAATTAGGTGGGTGCGATGTTCATGGGACGCTAGTTCGACCTGTAAAAGCTTAAGCTCAATCTAATCGTCATCCGAAAGCGTCATAAGCCGAGGCGTAAAGGAGCGCTCGTGCTCAGGACCGATCGGCGGCAGATGGCATATGGACGAGACCTAGTGTGGTGAACCAGAGGCTCGTTTAAGAAGTGGCATGCATGGCGAGGGTCTTTTGGCGGAACCGGGCAATCGACTGGAGAATGTCATCGGCGGATTTGGTCCAGCGAAACGGTCTCGGCGCCGCATTGTGGTAGCGATGAACGCGGTGATCGCGTTCTCCAGTTCCTGGACGCTGCGATGAACCCCGCGCCTGATCTGACGCTCGGTCAAAAGGGCGACCCGCTCGACCTGGTTGAGCCAGGAAGCGTAGGTCGGCGTAAAATGAATGTGATAGCGCGGCCGCCTTGGCGAGCCAGGCCTTGATCGCCGGTGCCTTGTGGGTGGCGGAGTTGTCCATGATGAGGTCGTCTAATCGCGATGACTGCGTCAAGTCCTTTCGCGGCTTCTGAGATACATCTGCCGGCTGCAGGGTCGTCTTCGCGGTCGACGTGGGTCGCCGCATGATGGAGCTTCGCGGGAGAAGCCTTCAAATGTGGACGACGCACTCTGCTGAACCAGCGGTGCATCCATCAAGCAGAATGGCTCTGCCCACGTCCCGACAGATGTGGACGGCTCCCTCCTTGCAAGATGTCGAGCGGTGATTTGATCGTATCGCTTGCGTGCATATGTCCGGCCTGTTGTCGCGCTCCCAGGCTTCCAGCATCGGCAACACGATAGGAGCGAGCCCGTCCCGATCGACGAGGAGACTGCGGACATTCTTCTCGAACGTGTTTCCCTTGCCCGCGGGAACCAGCAATCCGAACGTCTTCATGATGCCGCGGATCTGATTTGAGAGTTCGGTGGTAATCCTGACCAGTCTGGTGTGTGCCGCCACGAGCGTGCGCGTCAGCATGCTGTCGAACCCCTTCACGCGCACCTCACGAAAGAACCCCACTTCTGCAAGATGCGCCAAACCGTCGGCATCGTTCGCGGCCATGTCGAGCGCTGCTTTGGCATGACGAGCATCGATGCAGATTGCCGGCAAACCCTCTTCTTCACGCAGCCATACGGATTGCGGCGCGGCGATCAAGGTGAGAGCGCAGCGTCAATCAGGATGAGAAAGCCGCCGGCGGCGATCCCTTCGGGGCATCGTTTTGTGATCGCGGTCGACCGGGTATGCCGGTGGTTTTTCCGATTTGGAGGAATCACTTTGTGCCCGGCCGCGACGTAACCGATCACCAGATGAGGCTTTTCATGAAGTTCCGGCAGACCCACACGACGGCCGTCGCGGCGGCCAAGACGTCCATCAGCACGGCCACGGCGTATCGCATGGAGAAGGAGGCGATGCTGCCTTCGCAGAGGAAGGCGCCGCGGGATCGCCGCCGACCTGATCCGCTCGCCGCCATTTTTGAAGCCGAGATCGTGCCGCTGCTCAAGGCGGCGCCCGGCATCCGGCCGGTCGCCATCTTCGAGGAGATGCTGCGGCGCCATCCCGGCTTGGGCAACGGCATTCGCCGCACCATCGAGCGTCGCGTTCGATCCTGGCGCGCGGTTCATGGCGAGGAACAGGAGATCATCTTCCGGCAGGTGCACGAACCCGGCCGCGTCGGCCTGTCGGACTTCACCGACATGAGCGGCGCCGGCGTCACCATCGCGGGGGGCAGCGCTCGATCACCGCCTCTATCGCTTCCGGCTCGCCTATTCCGGCTTCGAACATGCCCATGTCGTGCTCGGCGGCGAGAGCTTCGTGGCGCTGGCCGAGGGCCTGCAGAACGCGCTCTGGTCGCTCGGCGGAGTGCCGCGAGAGCACCGCTCGGACAGCCTGTCCGCAGCGTTCCGCAACCTGGACAGGGATGCCCGCGCAGACCTGACGCGTCGATACGAGGACCTCGTCGCCCACTACGGCATGACGGCAACCCGTAACAATGCCGGCATCGCGCACGAGAACGGCTCCATCGAAGGTTCTCACGGCCACCTCAAGCGCGCGATCCATGACGCCCTCCTGATGAGAGGGTCGCGCGACTTCGACGATCTGGCCGCCTATCGTCGCTTCGTCGACGAGATCGTCGGTCGCTGTAATGCCCGCAATTCCAAGCGCATCGACGTCGAGCGCGCAGAACTCCAGGATCTGCCTGTGCGGCGCACCTCCGATTACGAGGAAGGCTCCGTGCGGGTCACGTCATCCGGCGGCTTCACCCTGCGCAAGGTCTTCTACACCGTGCCCTCGCGGCTGATCGGCCACCGCCTCAGGGTAAGGCTCTTCGACGATCGGCTGGATATCTTCATCGGCGGAACCCAGTTCATGACGCTGCCGCGCGGGCGGGCCTCTCCTGACCAGGTCGTCAACTATCGCCATGTCATCCATTCGCTGCGCCGCAAGCCGATGGCGCTGCTGAACCTCGTCTATCGCGACCAGCTCTTTCCCCGCGAGGCGTATCGGCGAACCTTCGACATGCTCGTGGATCGTCTGCCGGAGCGGCAGGCCTGCCGCACGATGGTCGAGCTCCTCGCCATGGCACACGAACGCGGCTGCGAGAGCGAACTGGCCGATCAGTTGAATGTCGCGGTCACGACGCGGCAATTGCCCGACATGGCTGCGTTGCGCGATCGGTTCGCCCCGGATCCTTCCCGGCTGCCGAACGTCGTCGTGCATCTGGCCACGCTCGACGCCTATGAAGGCCTGATCGGCACCAGCCACGAACTCACTATGACGGGAGACGCGGCATGAAAACGAACAGCACCGTCGATGCCGCAAGGCTCAGCCTCCTCCTCAACGAACTGCGTCTGCCGGCCATCAAGGTGATGTGGCCGCAGTTCGCCGAACAGGCCGACAAGGAAGGTTGGCCCGCCGCCCGCTTCCTCGCCGCGATCACCGAACACGAACTGGCCGAACGCGATCGGCGCCGCATCGAGCGCCATCTCGTCGAAGCCCGCCTGTTGCCCGGCAAGACCCTCGACACCTTCGAGTTCGATGCAGTGCCGATGATCTCCAAGGCGCAGGTGATGGCGATCACCGCCGGCGACAGCTGGCTCGAGAAGGGCGCCAACCTGCTCCTGTTCGGCCCTCGGCCATCGGCCTTGCCCTAATTGAGAACGGATGGCGGGTCATGTTCACCCGCACCACCGATCTCGTGCAGAAGCTGCAGGTCGCGCGCCGCGAACTCGGCCTCGAAGCCGGCTCGATCGCTTCCACCTGCCTATCCTCGACGACCTCGCCTACGTCACCAAGGACCAGGCCGAGACCAGCGTGCTCTTCGAACTCATCAGCGCCCGCTACGAGCGGCGTTCCATGCTCATCACCGCCAACCAGCTGTTCGGCGAATGGGGCAAGATCTTCCCCGATCCCGCCATGACGCTCGCCGCGGTCGACCGCCTCGTCCACCACGCCACCATCTTCGAGCTAAACGTCGAGAGCTATAGGCGCCGCGAGGCGCTCGACCGAAAGAGGGGGCCCGGTCGCCCCGCGTCATACGCAACGCCAGCAAACGTCGCTCCTGATTGATGCGCCGCGACAATGAAACCGACAAACCCTTGCGCGCGACAATCAATGCCGCGATCATCACCACCGCCGCGACACAAGATTCTCATCATGATTGTCGCGCGCTTCTCTCCCAGATCGTCGCGCTACAATACGGATAGAGGGCCGGTTTCGAACACGACGCGCTTGGCGGACGGTGCACGCTTGCGGACAAGCTCGGCAATCATCTTTGGATCGGAAGCGCACTTCCCGCGCCAGATGCGCTTGCCTGATGTCGAATGGAAACCACAGTCTCTTTCATCGACAGTAGAGTAGGCGGTAAGCGCCGCGCCGCCTTTCAGCGGCCGGTTTCTCACCGCCTCTCCCCGAACCGGGCATGCGCCTTTCGTTACGCACCCAGCTCTCCAGAAGACATGGCAAAGTCAGGCGTATCCATCCATGCGAGACGGAAGCGGCAAACGAGGGGCCCAGGCGAGCATATGCTGCTCGACCATTCCCTCGCGCCAAAGCCGTCTCGTTGGCAGTCGACCACTGGGCTGGCATGAGGCCCAGATGTCACGCGACCGCGCTTTGGGGCGTTTCTTCCGCAGCCATCGCGCTATCCTCATGCCGATGTACCAGTCGAGACTGGTGAACATCCGACCGGCATAAGCTGCAGTGGCGGTAGTAGTTCGCCCCCACGCAGGATGGGATTGAGCTCCTGAAGCTTGGAGGCCAGACTGCACGGGGTGGAACTCGTTCCCGTACGTGCCTTGACCTTTCGACGCAGGTTGGCAGCTTTTGCTTTGGGAATCTCAATGCGCGGGCCATAGCCGTAGCGCTTATCCCAATGCATGATGAAGCGGAATCCGAGGAATTCGAACCCCTCCGTCATGGCGGTGACCTTCGTCTTTCCGGCGACAACTCACGGCCCATGGTCTGCTGCAGGTAGTCCGCCAGCGCGGCCTTCTCCGCGATGGCATCCTCCCGTGTGCCAGACACCAGCACCACGAAGTCATCGGCGTAGCGCACCGGCAGAAACGCACAGCGACCAGCCATACGATCCCTTCCAGCTCGTCAACGCCCGCTATGAGAAGGGCGCCATGATCCTCACCTCAAACCGCGGATTTGCCGAATGGGGCGAGGTGTTCGGCGATCCTGTCGTTGCAACCGCACTTCTTGATCGCCTGCTTCACCACGCCGTCGTCATCCAGATCGAGGGATCAAGCTACCATCTTAGACAGCACGCCGATCTCGTCCCCGAGCACGTTCGGTCAAAAGCATACATCAACCCGCCTCCGCCGCCGAAAAAAGAGCGGCCGGCCGCCAGAAGTGAGATCCGACGATCAAGATGCCGGCCGATCACCGAGCCCCTTCGCCCGCCAGTTGGGAAAATTGGCGCCCACATTCGCGGGACTTCGGTGCCCATTGACACCGCTCGACACGCAGTATTTTCACGTCGTCTTCACGCTGCCGGAACCCATTGCAGCCATCGCCTATCAGAACAAGGCGCTCGTCTACGGTCTTCTGTTCCGAGCCACCGCCGAGACGCTGCGCACCATCGCCGCCGATCCCAAGCACCTGGTCACAGAGATCGGCTTCTTCGCGGTGCTGCACAGCTGGGGCCAAAACCTGCTGCACCACCCCCACCCGCATTGCGTCGTCCGGGGATTCTCGCCCGACGGCACGCGATGGATTGCCTTGCAAGCCCGGCTTCGTCATGCCCGTCCGCGCGCTCTCACGCCTATTCCGGCGGCTGTTTCTGGAACACCTGGAAAAAGCCTTCGCGACCGGCGAACTGCAGTTCTTCTCTGACTTGCAGGCCCTGAGCGAGCGTAACGCCTTCCGGCGCTGTCTGGCGCCCTTCGAAAGGCCGGGTTTTCTCGGCAATCGCCGTCGCGCGCAAAAGCTCGCCCGCTGCCTGGTCGGCATGCCGGCTCCCGAGCCATCGTCGAGCCGATCGACAAGGATTATCGCGACCGCTACAAGGACCTTATCGGCCACTCGATGGTGCCACCGGACCCCCGCCATACTGTGATACATCATGAAAGCAGCGCTCAGCTTTCATCATCACCCTATCGCACGGGCCGTTCGGCTGGAGAACCGGACCGCTCCCGCGAAGGTGCGCGCCTTCACCTCCTGGCCGCCTCTCCGGCAGGGGGCGGCGCCGGTCCTCACTTTGCCGGAATCGATATCCGTGTCGCTTCGGCGCATGCGACCCCTGCATTCGCCGCGTCCGACCGCATCCTGCGCCCACGCGATGCCTGTTCCCGGGTGCGGCCTCAATTGAGCCCATAGCGGCCACCCGTGCCGGCGGCTTAGTCCAACTCGTTTTTAGCTAACCGTCGCAATCCACCGCAGCGCGCTCTCGCCACTGCCTTCCTGCGCGACGCCAAGCTAAAAACGCTCTGCATAATCCGGAACGCTACTTGCACCAGACCCGGAAGGCGACGGGAAAGGAGACACCCACTATCTATCTTCCAGCCAAAACGATTGAGGCGCGCGACCCAGGCAACGCAAAATCGCGGTTAACTATGACAGAAAAGAAGCGTGGCAGCTGCAACCTGCCCGACTACAATGAAGGATCGATCATGTCTGAAACCACTGTCCTGCCGCTCGAACAGTTCGACCAGGCCGAATGGCGCCGGCTTTGGAACGCCTATCTCGACCAAACGAAGCTGCCGGAGGAGGTCTGTCAGCTCACATGGAAACGCCTGTCAAAACCGGGCGAGTTCGAGCCGAGCGGTTGGCTTGCGGTTCTCGACGGCAAGCCGGTTGGGCTGGTTCACGCGGTCCTACACCGAACCTGTTGGGCGGAAAAGAACAGTTGCTATCTGCAGGACCTCTACGTCGACCCAGAGCTGCGTGGACAGGGCGTCGGCCGGGCGCTGATCGAGCAGGTGTACCGATATGCCGACGAGATTGGGGCTGACAGCGTATACTGGTACACGCATGAGACCAACACTACCGCCCGTCGCCTGTATGATCGAATTGGCAAGCGGTCCGGGTTTATCCAATATAGCCGGTGAAGCTTCCTCTCGGTTCAATTGTCGCCGCCATCCTTGTGCCGGAAATTCTTCATCGCAGGGCCCAAGCTTCGATCAGCATCCGTCCATGGAGAAATGCACAGACGAGAGCAGCAGCTTTACCCGATGTTGCGCCGGCGCCGCACGCAGAAACTTCACCGCCATCTCCTCTTCCAGAAAAGCGTCTCGGTTGGTGAAGCTCGAACGTCGCAGGCCGGGTCGTCAACATCAGTCGCACGAACTAGTACCTCTGCACAGAGAATTTGATGGGTTCGCTGGGTTGTAGCCTGGGTAGGCTTTCGGGTTCGACGAGCAGTTCGATGCTGCGCGCGAAGCCCGGTTGCCTGCGGATCAATCCGGCACGCTCGAGGGTGAGCACCATCTGATGGACGGAAGGCGCGGTGACGCCGAAGAAGCGCTGCATGTCGCGTTCGTCCGGCGAGCGACCGTTGAGGAGGCCGGGCGAGATGCTGGCCCTCTTTTCGGTGAAGCGGGGTCGATCTGGCAGCTTTGCGTCAAGTAATTGATTCATTTCTGATTCTTGCGGAACCTCCGCAAGCGAAGGAGGCCATCCGGATGAATGTACGCTATCGCGTCGATCTCGACCAACCCGAACGCGACGAACTCGTGAGCATGCTGCGCAGCGGCAAGCATCCGGCGCGCAAGCCCAAGCGGACCCAGATCCTGCTCGCCGCCGACACGGGCCAGAGATCGCCAGCGCCTGATGGCGCTCGTCAAAGACTGCAATGCGCCGCAGAAGCATGTCTGGCGCGCCAAGATCATTCTGTTGAGCGACGATGGCGTCGACACCGTCGACGTCATGCCGCAGACCGGCAAGGAGCGCTTCGCCTCGGAAGGCTTCGACGGGCTGTTGCACGATAAGACGCGGCCCTCGCGTATTCCGTCGCTTGAACCCGAAGTGGCCGAGCGCATGGTGGCGCTGACGGTGCAGGACCCGCCGGGCGAGACCACGTACTGGGCCGCCGATATGATGGCGCAAGCCGCCGGTATCAGTGCCAGCGCGGTGCGCCGCGAGCTATGGCGGAAAATGGGTGATGAGAGTTTGAAAGGGCTGCGTATCGAGGCGGGTGATTGAAGCCTCCCAAGGAGAGCGATACGCCATGAACGAGACTATCAACATTGTGCGCCTTCGTCAGCCCGACGAAATCGATGATCCCCCTGACAGAAGTGCTTCGCAGCGGCGCGCGCAAATTACTTGCGCAGGCGATCGAGATGCAAGCCAAGGCCTCCAGGCACCAAGCACCAGCGATGCGGGGTGCACAAGACAGCCAACGTGCTCAACAAGGTGCCGAAATCGGTGCAGGCCGCCATGAAGACGGACTTGCGCGAAATCTTTTCCGCCGCGAACCGAGTCACCGAGCCTCAGACGAGACGGCGATCACCGTCTTTGTCGAAAAATATGATGCGAAATACGGCAAGGCCGTCAACTGCCTGACCAAAGATCAGAATGCCTTGTTGGCGTTCTACGATTTCCCCCGAGCATTGGGATCATCAGCGGACGTCGAATCCCGATCGAGAGCATCTTTGCCACCGTTCGCGATCGCACGGTGCGCACTAAAGGCTCCCCATCATCGAAGACCGCCAGGCTGATGGTCTTCAAACTGGTAAAGGCCGCCGCCAGGACCTGGCGACGATTGCAGGGACAAAATCAGTTGCCGAAACTCATCGCAGGGTGCCAGATTCCAAGGATGGAATCGAGATCATCGAACTGAAGCCGCAGAGCGCCGCTTGATCAGGCTCGTCACTCAAGTTCCAGCATAGCTCTGCGCCGTATCTGATAGGCGCACGGCCGTCGCCACCGCTGGCGGCAGTTCAAGCTGTCCAACGTCCGCTGTTTCGTCAACAAGCTGCGCGACGTCGTCGGGCTCTATGTCGATCCGCCGGCCCACGCTATCGTGCTCTCTGTCGACGAGAAGACCCAGATCCAGGCGCTAGACCGCACCCAGCCCGGCCTGCCCATGAAGAAGGGAAGGCTCGGCACCATGACCCACGATTACAAGCGCAATGGTACGACCACCCTGTTTGCTGCCCTCAACGTGCTCGACGGCACTGTCATTGGCCGCAACATGCAACGTCACAGGCATCAGGAGTTCTTCCGCTTCCTCAACGCTGTAGACGCCGAACACCGGCAGGCAAGGCGTCCACGTCTCCTCGACAACTACGCCGCTCACAAGCATCCCAAAGTGCGTGCCTGGCTCGATCGCCAAGAGTGATATGCAGATGGTTGATCCAGCTCTTATCCGCGGGTTGGTTACCGCACTTCCGTTCCTCTTGGCTTTCCCTGTCTAGGTTCAGTTCGGGCGTGGGTGCGGATGCCCAGCCACATGGTGAGGACGGGAATCCCACCGTGACCACATCCCGTCTCTGTGCTGCCCGATGTTTGCGCCGGATTGAAGCTCCTCATTTGCTTCGATCCGGCGGCGGCCGTGCGAGCGACGTGTTTGGGAGTAGCTCGAGTTTCGAGGCAGAAGTGCAGGACATCGTCAGCGCACCGGTTCGACCCGGTGGCCGATAGCCCATAGAAAGGCAGCCATCTCACGCGCGATCGCCGCAACCACGATGGCCGCCTTCTTGCCGGCCGCTGTCATGCGGCGGTAGCGGGCACAAAGCCGCGTCTCCGCCTTCCAGGCTATCTCGCGCACAACTTTCGGCAGGCCCTCGAGGCGGATGCGAATGGTCTCCGTCACCCTTGGCTGGATGGCGGTAGCCCCAGGCATCTCTACTAGCACGCGGAGCGCGCGGTTACCGGCCAGCGTCAAGCCGCCGCGCTTGACCGTATCGCCGGTCGACCGCTCAGACGGCAAAAGAACGTTATCTTCATTCATGGCCCGTCCTTCCTTTGCTTGGGGCTCGGCTCGGCACTTCCGAGCAACCCCCGTTTGCTATTCAGCCGCAAAGACTATGGGCGGGCCGCCAATCACACCACGGTCATAACGTCTAGGAGCCACCGACTCAACCAACTTCCGCAAGCGCAGTCAGGGCGTCGGTCCGCCAACATAAACGCCGGCGAGTTTCTCATCAACCACGCCGTCATTGCCGCTGCACCATCAATTGGGCCGTACGAACGGAGGCCCTCCCGGCTTAAGGCGCATCCCTGGCCGCAGTCGCTTCCATGGGAGTTCCGACGGGTCAGCGGCCACCGGACCTGGTGCCTTTGCGATGAGTACTGTCTCTGTAATGGGACCGAAATCAGCACGAAAATGGACGGAACTCTTGTTGACGAGAATGCTCATACTCTCGGGCTCTATACCGGCCATGCGATAGAGGTTTCGGTCGTTCATGGGCGCCTTTTCACTGCTGACAATAGTCCTAACCCCTCCGATTCGAAGACACACTGTTAACCCCACGTTTATTTCTGTACCTCGCATCATTGGCCCCCCAAGGACGCATCTACCGTCGCATATGGCTTCAACGACAAAGTCTCCTTCGAACGGTGAATCTCCTTGAACGCCTGATGTGCCGCCCAAGGACAATCTCACGACGTTACCAACACCTGCTTTAGCGCTTCGGATAGCCGCTGATGGATCGCAGATAAGGCCCAGCGCAGCATTGATCGCCCCGTTTCGAACAAGCGCGCGCAGCATTCCTGTTGTGTTTGAATCTCCACCACCATGAGGGTTGTCTTGGGTGTCAGCGATCAGAACCGGTTTCTCGCTGGATGCGGCAACTTCGATCGCTTGTTTGACTGCATCGTCAGGAGAAAGAAGTTGGACGGCCCAATTTCGCTCCTGCGCGACAATAGTCAGATAGAGTTGATCTACCACACCCTCAGCAGTAAGCTGATCTGTAGCATAAGCCCATACCACTGGACCGCATTCGTCAAAATCCGCAGCAGGAAACCCAGGAGTGAATGAGCAGGAGAAAATCTTCACTTCGTTTCCTATTCGACGAAGGTCTTGAAAAACAGCTTTGGCGGGCTCCAAAAGTGTACACATCCCATTGAGTGGAATTAGGAATGGTATTCTGCGAAAGGCTCTGTGCATGCTATTCGGTTCGTTTGTCAGCCTTGTCAATAGCCGAGCTGTTGCTCGTCCAGTTTCTGCCATATCGATGTGTGGATACGTGCGATATCCGACGAGCCCATCTGATAAGGACAACATCCTTTCGGTGACGTTTGCATGGAAGTCAACGGATCCAACTATTGGCGTGTCGCTTCCTACTATGCTTCTCAGACGCTCGATCAATTCCCCCTCTCCGTCGTCGAGATGCTCGGCCACCATTGCGCCGTGCAGATCCAAATAGATTGCATCAGGCGTCAACCGCAAGGCAGCATTGGTAATCTCGGAAGCAATAGATTCATAGGTATCGCGTGTGACGTGGGCAGATGGGCACGCGGCGGCCCACAGAACCGGAATGAGTTCGTGGCCGCTTGCCTGTATTTCATTGATAAATCCGCCTGCCGGGATATTTATGTCCCTCAGAGAAAGAACGTCGTCGCCACGCTTCAGGGAGGGGAATCCCTCCCCGCGAAGGAAATTGTCATAAGTCGCTTTTGAGGGTGCAAAGGTGTTAGTTTCGTGCTGGAAGCCTGCTACCAATATACGCATGATGTTTCCCGTGGTAGTTTGTGGCATCAGCTGATGAGTCTATAACTCGATCCAGCAAGTGTGCTCGTGGCGGAAATCGACGCTGCCGACAGCATTTCCTCAGTTCATTCAGATCTAGGGGATAACTTCATCGAGCGGCCAAATTGGACGACGCACATGGTGGTATGCTGGCCGCATCGAAGCACTTAACATTGCACCTCCGTCCACCATGATAACTTCGCGCGCGATTGGCTCGAAAGCCGCCCTGAAATGATGAGACGACTTCAGCGCAATAGTTGTGCAGTGAAACGGATCTACGCCGAGCGAGGTAAGTTGCGCAAGGTCTACTGCTTGACCATTGTTCGAAGTTACCACGACGTCGATCCCTCCTATGCGCACCAGCATACTTAGCCCAAAGGTGTTCCAGGCGCCCCCGCCAAGGAATGAAGGCCCGAAGCAGCGGAAGTGGCCGTCAGTTATAGACACGATCTGCCCCTGCACCTCAAGCGGACCTCCACCCATTTCTGGGGCGTATTTGCCGCCTAGCAGGATGCGCCCTTTATTTCCCACACCGATGGCAATGCCTGCCTGAACCGCCGCGGGGTCGAAGATTGCATGGAAAGCGGCGTTTTGGAGATCGGCTGCGATCATAGCGCGCAGAAAATTCGTGGCGTCGCCGTAAGCGCCGCCACCGGGGTTGTCGCTGTTGTCTGCGATCACCAGAGGCTTATCAGCGCTACTTTCGCCGGATTTGGCGCGTTCTACCGCCTCAGCGATGCTGGCGCCCATCCACGGAGAAGAGACAAACTCACGCGTTTCCCACGCGTAGTCCATGAATTGTTCAGCAATACGGCGCGCCTCGGCGGTATCGCCATCCACCGTGACCGTGACGCTGGGCCCGGCGTCATGAACGTCACTCAATGAAAACCCAGCGCAGACGCTTACCACAAGCGCCTTGCCAAATGCTTCAAGCGCCTCGCCGCGGTCGATAAGCTCTCGCATTGGGCCAACCTGCGTCCGCCCCCCATCGAGGCCGCCCAGCATCGGCCGTTTGGCGATTACGGTTTTGGGATGGATCTCGCGACGAAGAGCTCGGTCAAGTAGCTCGGCGCCTTGCCAGGCACGTTCATAGTAGTCGATATGCGGATACGTGCGGACAGCAATCAGTGCTGAAGCGTTGGCCGCCATCTTCTCCGTAACGTTGGCGTGCAGATCAAGCGTGACAACAATCGGAGCGTCGGGGCCGAGCAGGGTACGCAACCGAGCGAGGATTTCGCCCTCAGCATCCTCATAGCCCTCAGCAACCATCGCACCGTGCAGTTCGAAGAGTGCGCCATCACAGCCTGCGGCACCTGCAAGGAACCAGGCGCAGAGCTGCGCAAACGCTTCCTTCGTCACCGCGCCTCCAGGGGTGGCCTTAGCGACAAGCGGATGAGACAACATCCAGCCGAATTTTTCCGCTGCCTCAAACATCGCGCCCAGTGTGGTGCGCGTGCCGCACAGCGCCGGCGGAATCTCGTCGCCCAGCAGCAATCCCAACGCTCGGAAATGTTTGAGCGTAGTCGGTATTCTATTGAAGCTGTTTGTTTCTTGGCTTATGTGGCCGGTGAGAATGCGGTAGGTCATAACCACGGTTTCCAGTCCGAACGGCACGTGCTGCGCGGCTGTTGATTTTCATGCACCGTTGAAGGACAGCCCCCAATCCCAGACGCCCTTCCAACGCGACAGTGCGAAAACGATAGCGCTTTGCGGGGCAGGCTTGCGTCAAAATGAGCCGAAAACTGAAATGCAAGCGCCACAATGTGGGTGAAAAGGAAATGTCCGCGGTATTGCAGTCCGAAACTGGCCAACCGGCTGCGTTCACAACTGTGGAGCCTGAGCCGCCATGTAGCATTCCGTTTTCTTAAACTCAGTTCCTTTTTGGAAACCTTTTTCTTCGCGCTCTGGAACGGCTCTGGCATTGATCATTTCCCAGCCAACGTCCGATGTTGCAACTGAATCCGAAGTCGCGTATCGGTAGGCTAAACTGGCTCGCTAGAAGTCACCGCTTGCACAACGGAAGACGCGGCCGTTCGCACCGGGCAACCAGAGGCGGCAGTTCGTGTCGCAAGCGAAGTGGAAAGAGGCGTTTGGCAGGGAGTGCCTACTGCGACACAGGACGGCCGTCGCGACTCGACCTGCGCCAGCCTGAGCTGGCTTTAACCCGGCGCCCCGAATTTCGGGACACGCGCGGCATCGGCACGCTTCCCCCTGCCCAGCCCACGCATCACTCGCACTTGGGCGCAGGCAAGGGTATGGCGCGGGTTACTCTCTCGGGAAGAGCCGGGGGCGGGAAATCCGCCCGCCTGAATCTGTGAGGGCGCTTTACCGGGAGGGCCGGTGCTGCGCACCGGTCTAGGAGCCTGCGTTAGAGAGAGATGGTGGTCGAGTAGCTCAGCCATTCGGCTTTCGTCTCGAACTCCGACCAGTCCATGCGACCGACTCTTCTGGCTAGGCCTCTCAGACAGCGCAGCCATGTCCGACGCACTTCCCGGTCGAACCCGTTCAGCGCGCGGTAGTTGTGCGGTCTGCCGTATTAGCCGTAATGTCGACGCAGAACGGCAGCGAGCAAAAACTCGTGCTGCGTGGCGCGTGCATGAACCGCCAAGACAAGCATCCTTTTGCAACCCGTCAGCTTGGGCGTCAGAGGAATCGGCCGTCCCGGGTCCGCCCAAGAAAGTGGATGAAGCCCAGAAAGGCGAAGGTCTCGGGTCGCTGCTCGCCGATCCGCTGCAGGGGGAGGGCCGCGAACCGGCCAAACTTGATCCGCCGTGTCTTGCCGTTATAGCGCGTCATGGGCTTTGAGAAGAAGGCAGATGCAGAGGAGATGCTGCTGGCCCTCAGGACGCGGCTGGCCAGCTTTGGTCTGAGCGAATAGTTAGCGTAGCGCACTCACTATCGCTGCATCCGCAAGACGCCCGAGACGCCGGCGCGGGCCGCCGAGGCGGCAGCGGAGCGGCTTGTATTCGACAAATACACGGTCGGGGATCGCAGCATCGGCGCCATCGCCCGGCTGTTGCCGGAAATGGCATGCAGTCCGCGCGGCTGAGCCCACGAAGAAGCGGCGGAACCCCTCGACCGCGACCTCGCACGCATCAGCAAGAGCATGGAACGCCTGGTGACTGCCTACCAGGAAGACCTCCTGTCGCTGGATGAACTCCGATGCCCGAACGCCCGAACCGCGGGCCCGCGACAGGGGCTGAGGGTCGAGCTGCAGGCGAGCCTCGATCACGCCGCCGAACCATGGCGGTCCTGCGTTTGACCGAACATCGACCGCTTTTCTGGAGCGCCTGCGCGAATCAGCGGAAACTTTGGACATCAGCGACCGCCAGCGGGTCCGCCTGCTCGTCAAGGACGTCTTGGTCGACGACGACACCATCACAATCCGCCGCTCGATCCCCGTGCAATCGACCACGCTTCGACCGGCAGCGATGCGCTACCCTGCAACGGCAAAGCGACGATGCCCGACCGAAGTTACCTATTGCGATCAGGGAGTAATCAGCCCGCTCCTCGCCAACATCTTCGTCCACTACGTCCACGACCCCTGGGCATTTTCGCCAAACACGCGGTTGCGTTCTGATCGTGCGCTCCTTGCGGCAATGATCCCGATCTCGAGGTGGCTTCGTCGCGCGGCCCTCCATGCGCGCACGTAAGTTCTCAACGGTTTGCGACCTTCACGAAGGCTGGGGCATCAGGCGCACATCATGGATATGTTCCGCATAATTGCCGCTGCATCGGCGGCACATGTGAGCCTGGGACCAAACATTAAATCGCCAAAACGCTCCGTGCCGCATTGCCCGTGGCCGAAACGCTACATAGATTCTTCAACTCAATTTACAGAAGCTTTACACCGCAAATCGCCGCTAATGGTATCTTCCGGAAGTTGGTGTCTTATACCAAAGAAAGCTGCCGTCAACTTCCGCTCGACCGCCGCTGCACGGGCGCGGGAGTCAGGGCCGACAGCACGGCGAGAAGAAAACTCGTATTGGGTGCGGATCATAAAGCGCAACGGAGACGAAAATGCCTCTCGAAATTTCATTCCTATTCGGCGGTATCTCGAGCGAGTATGACGCGTCCATCTCATCGTTGACGCACATCATTTCATCGTTCCTAGTTGTTCCTCACGAACAACGGCCGTTCTCGGTGAAGAATATGTATCATATTAGCAGGGATGATGGTCTTGTTCGAACAATTCCCTTCCACAGTGCTTTCACAATTGCGGAGTTGCAGACATATATTTCAGGTCCAAGCAAAATTCCTGGACGCGCTCTACTCTCTTTCTTTGATGAGTCGTACAATGAATATATAGTGAACTTGCTAACGGGACAGTTTGGAGAAGATGGAGGCGTCCAGACGATTGCCTATCTCTCAGGTATAGAGGGAACGTTCGGCGACCCACAGACTGCTTCTTTAACGATGAATAAGTATGCGATGTCGTCATTCGTTTCATCGATATTGACCGACGAAGTGGTTCGGGTGCCTGATACGGAGATAGTGAACTATAGAAATTTTTCGCGCTTACGGGATATCTCTCGGTCGCTCCGATTTCCAATTGTGATCAAGCCAAATTCGCTCGGCTCGTCATTGTTTGCGACGCTAGTCCACGAGTCTTCCGCTGCATATGCAGAAATATTTCGCACTGTGGGTAACATATTGGAATATGATAGCACTGCCCTGTTGCAACAGTTCGTTCCAGGAGATGAATATTCATGCGGGTGCCGCACTGCCCTGTTGCAACAGTTCGTTCCAGGAGATGAATATTCATGCGGGTGCGTAGTAACCTCGCGTGGTGTATCGATTCTTCCCGTGGCAAAGATTGATACGAATGGTAATTTCTTTGGTTACGACGAAAAGTCTGACGATAACTTGTCAGAAATTAACATTATAGATATCGATAATCCGATATCAAAAAGAATTAAAGAAATCACCAGATCTATTGTTTTCGCTGTCGGCATATCTAATATGGCGAGACTTGATTTCCGTGTGGATTCGAATTTAGAAGTCTGGTTTTTAGAATGCAATTCTATCCCATATCTAGGAGAAAATGGGTTGTATGCGAGGATGCTCCGAGAGAGCAATATGAGTATTTTAGACTTGATTTCAATCATATCCTCTAAATCAAAGTCATTTGTGAGAAAACCTCACATGATTCAGTAGAACTGGCGGCCTCGCCTTCGCAGTGTGAGGACCGGTGATGGGTTGGGACGTGGTCACTAAGGACCCGCTTGCTTCTGCCGCGGGTCGCGGGCGTCCCTGCGCGACGGCCAGCCCTCGTAAGGCGTAGCCGGGATTCGATATTGGCCGGCCTCAGGCATCACCACCGCCAATGAGGCGTTTGCGGTCAAGCGCATTGGTCAAGCGCATTTATGTCGTAACCGCCCGCTTGTCACCGCCTGCCGGCTATCGTCGTGATGGCCTAAGACACGTGTTTAACGACGTCGTTTGCGACGTGTCTTAGGCGAGGTTTGCGATGCGTGTGGAAATTCTTGGGCAGGAACGGCGGAGTCGATGGGTTGATGAACAGAAGCTCGACATTGTCATGTCGGTTGGGGTTTCTGGCGATATGGTAACGGCGGTGGCTCGGAACAGAAGACCGTAGACGAGCGCCTTGTTCTGATAGG